>CAXBPN010000101.1:0-8583 GCA_963977515.1 uncultured Flavobacteriales bacterium | reverse complement strand
GATGGGTCTGACAACCCTAAAAATAGAGCTAAAAATAGACGTGTTTCTTTTTCATTTAGCAATCCAAACGTACTGTAATATTTGGTAAAAAGTAATATATTTATGTTTTGGTATATCTTTTGCCTATAACTAAGAAAATTTACTTTTTTGAATCTTTTTAACAAATACATATTACTCCTTTTCTGTTTAAGTATTAGCCTACTAGGTTATGCTCAAAAAGCAGATCCTGAAGATGCTGCTGAGCACTTTAAATTTGGTAATTACATTGATGCACTTATCGTATATAAAAAATTAATCGAAAAAGATCCTAAAAACATCGATTATCCATATAAAGCAGGACTATGTGTTCTTTTTACTGACCGTGATAAAAAAGAAGCTGTTAAGTTCTTAGAAATAGCTTCAGAACGGAAATCTGACCCAGATGTTAATTTTTATTTGGCTAAAGCATATCATCACAACCTAAAACTTGATGAAGCTTTAGAATATTTTGAAAAATACAAAGCTTCTGGTGAAGGAACTAAGCAAACTGAAGTTGACCGTGAAATAGAAATGGTTAAAAATGCTCAAAAGCTAATTAATGCTCCTGTTGATATTACTTTTGAAAATGCTGGTGATAATATCAATACAGAATACCCTGATTATTACCCTTTTATAACTCCTGATGAATCTTTTATGGTATTTACTTCAAGACGTAAAAGTGGAGTAAGAGAATTTGATGGCTACTACCCTTCTGCTATATATTATAGTAAAGTAGATAGTGGTCATTTTGAAAAATCAAAAAAAGGGAACTCAATGATCAACTCTTCTTATGATGACCAAGCAGTTGGGCTATCTTATAATGCTGATAAATTATTTATCTATTTCGATGATATTAGCAATGTTGGTGATATTTATGAAGCTGACATTAAAGACTTTAAGTTTAAAAAGAAGGAAAAAATGGGTGATGCAGTAAATTCAAAAGGATTTGAAAGTGCTGCAACCATCTCTGCTGATGGTAACACTTTGTTCTTTGCAAGTAAACGTGATGGTGGATTAGGAGAAAAAGATATTTACATGACAAAGAAATTGCCTACTGGAGATTGGGCAGAACCTCAAAATTTAGGTGAGAACATAAATACACCTTATGATGAAGATTTTCCAAACCTGTTTTATGATGGAACTACACTTTATTATTCTTCAAAAGGTCATAACAGTATGGGTGGATATGATTATTTTAAATCAACATGGAATACTGAAACCAATACCTGGTCAAAACCTGAAAACTTAGGTTATCCTTTAAATACACCGGATGATGATGTTTGTATTTCTTTTTTAGAAGATCAAGCCAGTGCTTATATTTCTGCATGGAGATCAGATAGTAAAGGAGAAAAAGACATTTATAGAGTAACTTTTAATGAAATTGACACAAGACAAACTGTCTATAAATCAAAAATCGTTGCTACAGGTTCATCAGAAGCAATTACAGATGCTTTTGTAAGTGTTATTGATAATAGAACACAAGAGGAAATAGGAACATACACTCCCAACCCTAAGAACGGAAGTTTTGTAATGATATTAAAACCAGGTAGCTACAACATTTTAATTGATGCTCCTGGGTTTGCTCCTAAAAACGAAGATGTATTTGTAATTGGTAAAAGTGATTTTGTTCCTTTTACTACCATAGAATTTACAGTTACACCTTAAATATTTTTATCAATAAACATAAACACATTACCCTTCACATTTAAATGAAATTAAAATTAAGTAAACCACTTGCCTTCTTCGATTTAGAAACAACTGGAGTAAACATCGCTACTGATAGAATTGTAGAAATATCTATTGTTAAAATTTTACCAGACGGAGGTAAAGAAATAAAAACCAAATTAATAAACCCAACTATTCCTATATCTCCAGAATCTTCTGCTGTGCATGGTATTACTGATGCAGATGTTGCTGACAAACCAACCTTTAAAGAAGTAGCAAAAGAATTTTCTGCCTTTATTGAAGGTTGTGATTTAGGAGGTTTTAACTCTAATAAATTTGATGTTCCTCTTTTAGCAGAAGAATTTTTAAGAGCTGATGTAGATTTTGATGTAGCTAAAAGAAAATTAGTTGACGTTCAAAATGTTTTCCATAAAATGGAGCAGAGAACCTTATCGGCTGCCTATAAATTTTATTGTGATAAAAACTTAGATAATGCTCATAGTGCTGAAGCTGATACAATGGCTACTTATGAAATTTTAGAAGCTCAGGTTGAAAAATATGATGAGTTAGAAAATGATGTAAAGTTTTTAGCTGAATTTTCTCAACGTACAAATAATGCTGATTTATTAGGCAGAATTGTTTTTAATGAAGAAGGGATTGAAGTATTCAATTTTGGAAAACATAAAGGTGTGCCTGTTGAACAAGTTTTAGTTCGAGAACCTGGCTACTATAATTGGATGATGAATGGCGACTTTCCGCTTTATACTAAAAAAGTTTTAACAGCTATTCGATTAAGAGCATTGAATAATTAAAAAATGCAAAGTAATTTTAGTTATTGGGAACACAACAGCTATTTTAATGCGATTGATTTATTAGTTGTCGGATCTGGAATTGTAGGCTTAAACACTGCTATTCAATATAAAAAAAACAATCCTAAACATAAAGTATTAGTACTCGAAAGAGGTATTTTGCCTAACGGAGCAAGCACCAAAAATGCTGGTTTTGCTTGTTTTGGTAGTCCAAGCGAATTACTTGATGACTTAACTACAAACTCAGAAAATGAAGTTTTTACATTAGTAGAAAAGCGATGGAAAGGGCTTCAAGAATTACGAAAGTTAATTGGTGATGAAAATTTAGATTTTCAAAATAATTTTGGTTTAGAATTATTTACCCCAACTGATAATGAACTATATAATTCTTGTTTAGAAAAATTGGAGTATTTAAATAAGAATTTAACTTCAATTATAGGTCGCAACACTTACTCTACTGCTTCTAATTCTTATGGATTTAATAATATTACTGGAATTATAAAAAATCAATACGAAGGACAGATAGATACTGGTAAAATGATGACTTCCTTAACTTCTTTAGCTCAATCTATAGGTATTCAAATCATTAATAACATAAATGTTACTGCACTTAACGATAATGAAAAAAGTGTAGAGGTGGTAACAAATGAAATTGAGAGATTACAGGCGAGGAAAGTTGTTGTTGCTACTAATGGTTTTGCCAAAGAACTTTTAAACTTAGATGTTGAACCTGCCAGAGCTCAAGTCTTAATAACTAAGCCCATAGATAATTTACCTTTTAAAGGTACTTTTCATTACGATAAAGGGTATTATTATTTCAGAAATATTCATAATAGAGTATTATTTGGTGGAGGAAGAAATTTAGACTTTAAAGCTGAAAATACAACCTCATTAGAGAATACACCTCTTATAATTAATGAATTAAATAGAATATTAAAAGAAGTCATTTTACCCAACACTAATTACGAAATTGACTACACTTGGGCTGGAATAATGGGTGTTGGAGAAACAAAACAAAATATAGTTAAACATTATTCAAAAAATATTATTTGTGCCGTACGCATGGGCGGAATGGGAGTTGCTATCGGTTCTTTAATTGGAAAAGAAGCTGCTGAACTATTAAATTAATTTATCATGAAAATTATATGTATCGGTCGTAATTATGTTGACCACGCTAAAGAACTTAATAACCCCGTTCCTAAAGAACCCGTTTTCTTTTTAAAACCAGATACTGCTTTAATTCCTGTTCGTAACCCTTTTGTTATTCCTAGCTTTAGTAAGGATGTACATCACGAGGTTGAACTTGTGGTGAAAATTAACCGATTAGGTAAACATATCAATAAGCAATTTGCCCATAAGTATTATAATGAAATTAGTGTTGGTGTTGATTTTACAGCTAGAGACATTCAACAACAATGCAAAGAGAAAGGTTTGCCATGGGAAAAAGCAAAAGCATTTGATGGTTCTGCTCCAACAGGTAATTTTATGTCGATTAATGAAATTGACAATTTAAACGACTTAAACTTTAGCCTTCAAATTAACGGGGAAACTAGACAAGTGGGCAATACTAAAAATATGCTCTTCGATATTGATACAATAATTGAATATGTATCTCAATTTTTTACACTAAAAATTGGTGACTATATTTTTACTGGTACTCCTGCTGGGGTTGGTCAAATTAAACATAATGATAAAGTAGATTGTTTTATAGAAGATAAAAAGCTATTAAGCTTTAAGGTTAAGTAAGTAGTTTTTGCTCTAATTAAGTATAAGTACTTAGCACTCTTCTAAGTATTTTAACGTATTGATTTTCAGTATTTTAAGTGATCATAAAGAATCTTTTTTACGTTATATTTGTTCAGTAGATATTACTTAACAAAAACAATTTACCTATGAAAAAGTCAGTATTTTACTTCGTTATTTATTTAATAGGAATTAACTCGATAATCGCTCAAACATCATGGACTGGTGTTACAAATGATAAATGGAAAACTTCAAGCAATTGGACATCGGGCGTTCCCGACCAAAATACAGATGCAATAATTGGTGATGCAAATTTTACAGGACCTAACCAACCAGAATTAAATGGAAATGCTAAATGTAAAAATTTAACAATAGGGAATAGTGTTATAACAAGTTCTCTCTCTATTGAAAAAAATATAACTGTATATGGAGATTTATTAATTGGGGCAAACGGTACTATAAATGCAGATAAAAACAATAGAACCATTACCCTTAAAGGTAATTGGACAAATAATGGCTCATATTCAGCAACAACTTCATCAGCTCAAGTAACTTTTTCTGGAACAAACCAAACTATAAATGGTGCCACTACATTTGAAGAAGTTCAAATAAACTCTAGTTCAATAATAGCTTTATCATCTAACCTTATCATAAACAATGAATTAAAGTTATATGGAGAACTTCATCCAGACCCATCAGTTACTGTTTCTGGAGCTGGTGACTTAATTGTAAAGAACTATGGTGATTTATATGTATACACTGAAAATTTCACAGATAACTATTCAATTTCAGGTACAATTGACTTAGAGAAATACAGTTATGTAAATTATGCTTCAGCAACTATAACCCAATACATTAGCAGTGCTTTTTCTTATGGTAGATTGAGTATTAGTGGTGGATCTTTAAAAGAATTGACAGCAAATCTACCCGACTTACAATCATCAAACTCTAGTTCCGGTTATATATATATAGATGAAGGAATTTTAGATCTAAAAACATATACAGCTGACAGAGGTAGCTCAAGTACCGGAGGACGATTTTATATTTCTGCGGATGCTATATTAAAAATTGGTGGAACTAATGGATTTCCTTCAAATTACAATTATATTAACGCTAATAACACCAGTACTGTAGAATATTATGGTAATAACCAAACTGTTATTGATATAAACTATGGAAATTTAATTTTTGGCGTTACAAGTGGGGCTGTTGTGAAAACAATGCCAGCAACGGCTTTAGTAATTTATGGAGACTTTACATGCTCTATAGGAACTGGAACCGCTTTATCATTTACAGCAGGAAATAATATTGACGTTAGACAAAATATCAGCCTTGGTAGTAATGTTACTTTTGATGGAGGTTCATTTATACACTATTTCAGAGGTAATTGGGTTAACAATGGAACTTATACTGGTTCAACTTCAAAAAGCTATTTAAGAGGAGTTAATTCTACTTTAAGTGGAGCGGGAACTAATAACTTTTATGACTTATATTTTTATGCTGCTAATGTTACGGGTAGTGGTGCTACCGACATAAATGTTTCTGGAAATATATATACTTCTGCTGGTGGTATTTTTACTCACAACTCTGGTGGGACAGTTACAATGAATGGGAATAATAAAATTATTTATGGGCATAATTTTATATTTTATAATCTTATAATATCAGATACTATTACTTCTAATTATAATATAGCTATAATTGGAGACTTTACATCTAATGGTTCATTTACTGCTAATAATGGAACTATAAGTTTAAATGGAACAACAAAATCAATAAATGGTCCTGGTTTCATTTCTTTTTATCGTTTAAATGTAAATGGAATAATAACAACAAGTGATGATTTTTCAATAAAAAACGATATATATGTTTCGTCTGCTGGTTCATTCACTGCTACAAATGGAATTGCTACCTGCATAGGCTATACTGACATCGCAGGTATTATTAGTCTGTATGACCTAACTATTGATAATAGTAAAACATTAAGAATGGGATCTAATTCGATAGTTAATGTATCTAATATATTTACTTTAAATGGAAACTTAAACTGTACATCTTATACTCCTAATTATTTTCAATACAATTCATCTGGTAATCAAACTGTTGAAGCTGCAACTTATTTTAATTTAATTATGGCTAATGGAGGTACAAAAACACTATCAGGAAATGCCACTGTTAGAAATGATTTTACCATTAATTCTAGCGTTACATTTGATGCTAGTTCTGCCACATTCACTATTTATCGAAATTGGAATAATAATGGAACATTTACTCCCTCTACTTCTGATGTTCAATTTAAATCTACTGCTATCTCAAATATATATGGTATCACAACATTTAACGACTTAACTATTTACAAAAGTAGTAGTTCTACATATACTTATTTAAAAGATAATGTTACTGCTAATAATATAATTATGACTCGGGGAATTTTAGATACCGAAACAGATACAGTTACCACATTAGGAGGAAGAACTGGAAATGGAATAATATACGGGACAATTACTCACAACCATTCTTTTACTGATGGTACAAGCTATTTTTTTGAAGGTCCAAGAAATTATATAAAATTCACAAATCCATCTGCTGGGTTAACCTCTGTTACCGTAACCATAAAACCTGAAGAAGTTACTGATTTTGACCCAAATGTTGAAAGTATTGAACGAGAATATGAAATAGCCATATCTGCAGGAACATATACAGATGCTACACTTCGTTTCCATTATGAAGATGTTGAATTAAGTGCTTTTGAAGAACCTTTTTTAGCAATTTATAAGTATAATACAGGCACAACTTGGGATAGTATTGGATATACATCTCGTAACACATTACAAAATTGGGTAGAACATACTGCTCTTACGGCTATAACTGGTCGTTTTACGTTCTCTGGTGTTCGAAGAATTATAGAATGGAATGGTTCAGTAAGTGATGAATGGGGTAATTCCGACAACTGGACCACACTTTCAGGATCTGACCCTTCAAATAGAGTTCCAGCATCAGATGATGCTGCTTACATTGGAGTGTCAACATTCACAAATCAACCTACAGTTTACAACAACCAAGATATTGCTGTTTTAAGATTAGGAAGCGCAAAAGCAGTTACACTTACACTAGATAATCCATTGTCAACCGTTAGTAGTGTAAAGGGTAATTGGTCCTCTGCACAAACTCATACAATTGATGTAGGTGTTAGTCAATTTAATATAGGAAGTAACTTGCATCTAGGTAATGGAACAGCCGGAAATATTATAAATATTAATGCAAGCACAGGAAGTATTAATGTAGATAATAATCTCCTGCATAAAACTACTAGTGCAATTACTTTTAGTGATGCTGGAAATCTTACAGTAAGTGGCAACTACAATTATGTTTCTGGAACATTTACTCCGGCAACTAGTACCGTTACTTACTCTGGACCAATTAGTCAAACAGTAGCTCCTTTTACTTATTACAATCTTGCTTTTACAAAATCAAATGAACGTGCATCAGTCAATTCTGCTACACTAGTTAATGGAAACTTAGAAACAAGCATTGGTGGTGAAGTAGAAATTAATGATACCCTTACTGTAATCGGAAACATTACAATTGGTGCATCTTCAACATTAATGGAAGACAACTCAGATATTTATTTAGCTGGAAACTGGACAAACAATGGTACATATACTCCAAGCACTGGGATAGTATATTTTAATGGTTCTAGTGCTCAAAGTGTTAACCTAACAACATTTAATGATATAATTGTGGATAAACCCTCAGGCACATTAACATTAACTGACAGTATTGCTGTAAATAATGATTTTACAATTACTAATGGAACCGTTGATTTAGATGTTTTTAAAGCTGACAGAAGTAACAATGGAGGTACTTTTACACTTGATGCAGGAACAACCTTGAAAGTTGGAGGCGAAAATAATTTCCCTAATTATTACACAACAACGGCTATAGATGCAACAAGTAATGTTGAATATGATGGTACGGTTACACAAAATGTTTTAGCTGAAATTACTTATGGTAATTTAACTTTCTCGAACGGAGCAAGTAATGTAAAATCAATATTAGGTAATATTCAAATTGATGGTGATTTATTAGTTAATTCAGGATCTATACTTGAACCTGACTCTGTAAACATTTCTCTTTATGGAAACATTACTAATAATGGCACCATAACTCCAAAACAAAGTACTTTAATTCTAGAAGGTTCTTCGAAAAATATGGTAGGTCCGTTAACGTTAAATAATCTTACAGTTAATGGCTCATATACAGTAACTACAGGTACTACTTTTATGACTGGTAACTTTTATGTAGAAACTACTGGAAGTATAGATTTTGGAAATAATGATGCTATTCT
>CAXBPN010000100.1:0-8675 GCA_963977515.1 uncultured Flavobacteriales bacterium | reverse complement strand
GGTTGTCATCCTATGGATTTTACAGGAAGACCTATGAAAGGGTATGTTTTTGTTGACACAGCGGGGTTTGATTTGCATTCTGATTTAGAATACTGGATTCAACTATGCATCAATTTTAATCCTTTAGCAAAATCAAGTAAAAAGAAAAATTAGCTTAGCTAAACAATTTCTTCAATTCTGTTGCCTCTTCAGGTTTCATTTTACCTGCAAGTATAAGGCTTAACTGTCTTCTTCTCAAAGCTCCCTCAAAACGAATTTTCTCCTCTTCTGTTTCAGGAATTACTTCTGGAGCTTCAATCGGACTTCCCATTTGATCTACAGCTACAAAAGTATATATAGCATCGTTGCATTTTGTTTTAGCTCCTGTTCTATGATCTTCAACAAAAACATCGATTACCACTTCCATTGATGAATTAAAGCATCTCGAAACTTTAGCTTCAAGTGTAATTATATCTCCTAATTTAATAGGATGTGAAAACGAAACATTATTTACCGCAGCAGTAACTACAATTCTGTTAGAACAACGATGTGCTGAAATTGCCGCACAGATGTCTAACCAATGTAACAATCTTCCTCCCATTAAATTTCCAAGCGTATTAGTGTCATTTGGAAGCACCAATTCTGTCATTATTGCTTTTGTCGATTCTGCTGTTTTTGTTTTTGCCATAATATAAATCTTAGGTGCAAAGGTAACTACAATTCATTTACAAAGTCTGTAAGCAACCTGAAACAATCTTCAAACTTTGTTAGCGGAAGTGTTTTTGATACATCATAAACATCATGATATGCTTTTATTCCTCCCAAAGTATAAATAAATATAGCAGGCACACCTTTTTCTGTAAACCAGTAATGGTCGCTATTAGCTGCCTTACCTCTTATTTTTACTTGTTTTAAATAATTGTTTTTGGAATTAATTTCAGACAACTTATCAAACTGAGGTTTAAACTCAGTACCATTAACTACTTGAATTCCTTCTTCACCAGTTCCCATAATATCAACATTTATTAAAAAGTTAATATGCTCTAGCGGAAATAAAGGATTTTGAGTGTAATATTTTGAGCCTATAATTCCTGCTTCTTCTGCTCCAAAAGCCATAAAAACCATCGTTTTTTTAGGTACTTCCTTATGTGTATAATGATAAGCTAAATTTAACAACATTGCTATTCCGCTCGCATTGTCGTTTGCTCCTGGGAAAAAAACATCTTTACCCATTTTGCCTAAATGGTCGTAATGTGCACTAAAAACAATTATAGAATCAGGGAAATCTATCCCAACAATCTTCCCTATAACATTCTGAGAAGAATAATTTGGAATAAGTTCTTGATCAATTTTTATAGTAATTTTGCTAGCTGTTTTATCAAAAGAGTTTCTCAATACTCTTAAAACAACATAGTTAGAAACTGTAGTCGAAAGATGATGAGTTAATTTTTCTTCTTCTAAAAAAATAAGTCCGGCAGCTAAAACTGAATTTGTTTTTAGTAATTCAAACTCTTCTTCCTGAGTAGCATCTTGATCATCAACTACGATAATTTTCTCTTCAAAAAAGCCTTGTTTTTTTAACTTATTGAGTTTCTTTTTAGGTGGTATAGTTGATTTATTATAGTAAATCAATTCAAAAACGCCTTTAGTTTTAACCGATTTAGGATCAACTAAATAATCAACTCCTGCGATTATCTCCTTATCTCCAAGTTTTACTTTTAACGTATTAGGGAATGTATTTATAGCGTAATTAAAATGTTGAAAGTAAGAGTCAGAAATAGGTTCTAATCCCATTTTTTTAAATTCGTTTGCAATGTACTCGGCAGCTTTTTTTTCTCCTTCATTTACTGCTCCTCTTCCAGAAAAATAAGATGAAGTTAATGTATCAATAATTTGTCGAGCATAATCGATATTTTGAGCCTTTAACCCACTTAAAGAAATAACAAGAAATAAGAATAATATCCTTTTCAAACTATAAAAATCTACGTTGAACTTTATTTTGTAGCGAGAGTAAATGTTCGTTTTCTAAATCCCAATCATAAGTAGCTCCAAATTCATTTAATTTCCCCATTGCTATTACTTCATTTTCACAAGCATCTAGGGTTTTTATTGCTTCATTAAATAGATTCATGTCTTTATTAAACAATTCGTTGGCAAACAAATACCTATCATTAAGCGAAAAAGCATCTTTTAAAGATGTAATTGGTGTTTGAGAAAACTTATCACTTACAGACGAGCTTGAATCCATTTTAGGTTCTTTTTCAATCTCTTTTTCTTTTACAACAACCAAAACTTCTTCCTCTATTTCAATTACCTCATCAATCAAAACTATTTGTTCTTCTCCAGTTTCTACTTGAGGTTCTTCAATTGTTGGATCTTCAACTTTAAGTTCCCTTTGTGCTTGATTGTAATTTCTTCTTTTTTGCCCTGCTTCATCTTCATTCAATTCAATTGCATATTTTAAAACTGCCGCTAATTCTTGTAGTTTGTTAATTTTAGACAACATAACACTTGCTTCTAATGAAGGGAAATGATCCTTATCAGTAAATCGTTCAGAGTGTTGATTAATCTTATCTAATAGTTGGTTAAATTCTTTGCGTAATTGTTGAATTTCCATAACTTCGAAATGTTTTTATTGAGCAATAAAATTAACCAAATTCTTGCTCATGTAACTCTAATTTAACAACTATTAAAGCATGTTTTTAGAAAACAATATAAATCCCACAAAGAAAAAAGGATGGATAGAGGTCGTTTGTGGATCAATGTTTTCGGGAAAAACTGAAGAGCTTATACGAAGAATGAAAAGAGCTCAATTTGCAAAACAAAAGGTAGAAATTTTTAAACCAGAGGTTGATACAAGGTACGATGAAGAAAAAGTAGTTTCTCATGATGCCAACGAAATACATTCAACGCCTGTTCCTTCTTCTTCCAATATTTTAATTTTGGCAAATAATGTTGATGTTGTTGGAATTGATGAGGCTCAGTTCTTTGATGACGAATTAGTAAATGTTTGTAATCAGTTAGCAAATAGTGGTGTTAGGGTTATTGTTGCTGGTTTAGACATGGACTTTAAAGGAAAACCTTTTGGACCAATGCCTAAAATTATGGCTTGTGCAGAATATGTAACTAAAGTTCATGCTATTTGTATGAAATGTGGTGATTTAGCTAATCATTCTTTTCGATTTTCAGAAAACGAAAAACTAGTTGAACTAGGCGAAACTGAATCCTATGAGCCACTATGTCGTCAATGTTTTTACTCACATACTAAAAAATAACGTTGTATTAAAGAATTAATTTACGATACCACCCTAGAAATTAACATGAGTAATTTAGAAGCTAATCTAAATTACTTTAAATCTTTATTGCTTCCCACTACTAAAACCTTAGTTATGGTAAAAGCATACTCTTACGGGATGGGGACTTTTGAAATTGCCAACCTGCTAGAAAAAAATAACGTTGATTATTTAGGTGTTGCGAATACATTTGAAGGTGCTGAATTAAGAAATGTAGGAATAACTTTACCAATTATGGTAATGAATCCAGAGGTAGAAAGTTTTGATTTAGTGATTAAACATCATTTAAATCCTGTTGTTTTTTCAATAAAATCATTACACTATTTTTTAGAGTATATAGAAAGTCATAAAAATTTATTACCCCAAATTCCTTATCCTATTAATATAAAAATAGAAACAGGGATGAATCGTCTAGGATTTAATATTAATGATTTAGAAAAAGTAGTTGAAATAATTAAACCCAACCCTTTAGTTTATGTTGAAAGTATTTTTTCACACCTTTCAGCAACTGACGAACCTCAACATGATGATTTTACTAATCAACAAATTGAACTATTCAATAGTGCTTCTACTAAATTTTGTAATTCATTTAACTACCCTATTTTAAAACATATTTTAAACTCTCACGGAATTGTTCGTTTTAATAATGCTCAATTTGATATGGTTCGTTTAGGTATTGGAATTTATGGTTTTTCTTCTGACAAAGAAGCTCAAAAACATTTATTACCCGTAAGTACTTTAACCTCAAAAATATCACAAATAAAAAAAATAAAAAAAGGAGAAACAATTGGGTATGGCAGGGCTGGCAAAGCGAATAAAGAGTTGACCATTGCTATTATCCCTTTGGGTTATGCCGATGGTTTAAATAGAAGATTAAGCAATGGTAAGTGGAGCATGATTGTAGAAGGTAAAAAAGCTCCAATAATTGGAAACATTTGTATGGATATGCTGATGTTAGATGTAACCGATATTGATTGTAACACAGGGTCTAAAGTTGTTGTTTTTGGCAAAAACAACACCATAGTAGAAATGGCTGAAAAATTAGAGACAATTCCTTACGAAATTTTAACAACCATTTCTCCTCGGGTAAATAGAGTTTTTACTTACGATTAATTAATACCCTAATTTTTCTCTAACTCGTTGTAAAACTGGACGAGCTACTTTTCTTGCTTTTTCAGCTCCTAATTGTAGTTCTTTTTCTAGTTCTTCAATATTTTGTGTGTAATAATTAAACTTCTCTCTCTCTTTACTAAATCGTTCGCATATTAATTCAAATAAAGCTTGTTTTGCATGTCCGTAGCCAAAATTACCTGCTAAATATTTTTCTTTCAATTCAGCAGTCTGCTCTGGTGTTGCAACCAATTTATAAATAGCAAATACATTACATGTATCGGGATTTTTAGGTTCTTCTAATGGTGTACTATCAGTTTCAATACTCATTATTTGTTTTCTTAATTGCTTATCATTTAAGAAAATATTGATAATGTTATTTTTTGATTTACTCATTTTAGCACCATCAGTTCCTGGAATCAACATCATCTCTTCTTGAATTTTTGCGTCTGGTGGTATCAACGTATCTCCCATTTGATGGTTAAACCGATTTGCTACATCTCTAGTCATTTCCAAATGCTGCAATTGATCTTTTCCAACAGGAACAATTTCAGCATCGTATAACAGGATATCAGCAGCCATCAACATCGGATAAGTAAACAATCCAGCGTTTACATCTTCTAATCTATCTGCTTTATCTTTAAAAGAATGAGCTAATGTTAAACGTTGATAAGGAAAGAAACAACTTAAATGCCATGACAACTCTGTAACCTCAGCAACATCTGATTGACGATAAAACACAGTAGTCATGGGATTTAACCCACAAGCTAACCAAACTGCTGCTGTATTATTCGTATTTTCTCTTAATGTTTTCGCGTCTTTAATTTGCGTAAGCGAATGCAAATCTGCTATAAAAAGAAATGCTTCATTTTTAGGATCGTTAGCCATATCAATAGCTGGTAAAATTGCTCCTAATAAATTTCCTAAGTGTGGTGTTCCTGTACTTTGAACCCCTGTTAATATTCTTGCCATGTTGCAAAAGTAACTTTTTAGTAGTAAAAATTAAGTTATTTTTTGAATAGCTATTTAGTAAACTGTTTTTTTTACCTTTGTTTCTTATGAAAAAAATTAAAGAATTTATTGGAGGTCTCTGGAAAATCTATATTTTCTTTTGGTTTACGCTGCTTCTCCTTATTCTTTATCCTATTTATTTATTGTTTTTATTAAACGAAAAACATTTTCATAAAGGTTTCAAGCTGCTTAGAGCACATACAGGTTTTTTAATGTATATTTCTGGAATTTTCACTTCGGTAAAAAACAAACATTATTTAAAAAAAGGACAAGCTTATGTTTATGCCCCCAACCACTCTTCTTATTTAGATATCGTTATTTTATATCAAACCTTTTCAGAATACTTTGTTTTTATGGGAAAAGAAGAGTTAGCTAAAGTTCCGGTATTTAATATCTTTTTTAAAAAAATGAATATTACTGTAAATCGAAAAAGCAGTATGTCAGGAAAGCGAGCGATGGATCGTTGTGCAAACGAATTAGATAAAGGACATAGTGTTGTTTTATTTCCAGAAGGCACAATACCTGATAACGCTCCTATTTTAGGAAGGTTCAAAGCTGGAGCTTTTAAATTGGCAATCGACAAACAAGTTCCTATTGTTCCTATAACGATGACTAGTAACTATAAAAGGTTAGAAATGAAAGGCTTGTTTTCAGGTAAAGCTAGTCCTGGTATTGCAAAAGTCATTATTCATGAACCAATTCCAACTCTTGGGATGAAAGAAGAAGATATTCCTTCTTTACAAGAAAAGGTGTTTGATATAATAAAAACCCAACTTAAAGAATCTGGATTATATAAACATTAATCTTCTTTTTCTTTTAAAAACTGTTCAGCAGCAAGTTGTTCAGCTCTCTTTTTACTTATTGCTTCTCCTTTTCCTTTTAGTTGGTTTTCGATAAATAGTTTTGCTAAATATGTTTTAGTTTGCCCATCTTCAATATCCTCAATCTCAAACTCAAATTTTGATTTGTTTTTTTGAGCCCACTCTATTGCTCGACTTTTAAAATCAGTCTCCGTTTCAATTATTTCTGCTAATTCAACATGGTTTTGTAATAGCTTTTCTAAAATAAATCGCTCTGCTTTTTTATATCCTTTATCTAAATATACTGCTCCAATCAATGCTTCGAGAGCATCACCATAAATTGACTTCGATTCTCTATCTAAATTTGAAACAATTAGCTCACTTATCCCAATTTTTTCAGCTAAATTGTTTAAAAAATGACGCCTAACTAATTTAGACCGCAGTTGAGTTAAAAAACCTTCATCTTTAAAAGGAAATTTACTGTAAATGTAATTTGATATTACTGCATCGAGGATTGCATCACCCAAAAATTCAAGTCTTTCATTGCTTTCAAACGATTGTTTTGCATCATCTACCAAAGTAGATTTATGTCTAAAAGCCTGCTTGTATAAAGAAATCTTATCGGGATAAAAACCTAATATACGCTCAAGTTTGAGCGTATATTCAGATTTTTTTTTAAATATTTTCAAAGCCATAAAAAGTTTATCCTTTTATGGTTATAAAATTAAGCTTCATACTTTTTAAACACTACAGAAGCATTGTGTCCACCAAAGCCAAAAGTATTACTTAATGCAGCTCTAACTTCTCTTTCTTGAGCCTTATTAAATGTAAAATTTAATTTAGGATCAAATGATTCATCATCAGTAAAATGATTAATCGTAGGAGGTACTATATTTTCTCTAACAGCCATTAATGTTGCTACTGCTTCTAAAGCTCCAGCAGCACCTAATAAATGCCCCGTCATTGATTTTGTAGAACTAATATTTAAGTTGTAAGCATGTTCTTCAAATACACTTAAAATTGCTTGTGATTCAGCTATATCTCCCAACGGAGTTGATGTTCCATGAACATTGATATAATCAATATCTTCTGGTTTTAATCCGGCATCATCAAGAGCTGCTAACATTACATTTTTAGCACCTAATCCTTCTGGATGTGGTGCTGTCATGTGATGAGCATCAGCTGACATTCCACCACCAACTATCTCTGCATAAATGGTAGCTCCTCTTTTTACTGCATGCTCATATTCTTCTAGTATCACTGCAACTCCGCCTTCTCCCATTACAAATCCATCTCTATCTTTATCAAAAGGACGAGAAGCTGTTTCTGGAGAGTCGTTTCTAGTTGAAAGTGCATGCATAGCATTAAATCCGCCCATTCCTGCTTCATAAATTGAAGCTTCAGAACCACCTGAAATAAACACATCTGCCTTTCCTAATCTGATGTAATTAAAAGCATCAATTAAAGCGTTAGTAGATGAAGCACAAGCTGCAACTGTTGTAAAGTTTGGACCTCTAAAACCATATTCCATTGAAATTAACCCCGAAGCAATATCAGCTATCATTTTAGGAATAAAAAACGGATTAAAACGAGGCGTTCCATCACCACCAACAAAATTGGCAACTTCGTCTTGGAAAGTTTTTATCCCTCCAATACCAGAACCCCAAATTACACCAACTCTATCTTTATTTATCGCTTCTACGTCAATTCCAGAATCTGTCACTGCTTCTTTAGAAGCTATTAAAGCAAATTGAGTATAAGGATCAATTTTTCGAGCTTCTTTTCTGTCAAAATAATCTGCTACATCATAATCTTTAACTTCACATGCAAATTGTGTTTTAAATTTAGACGCATCAAATCGAGTTATAGGTGCACAACCGCTAACTCCTTTTTTAAGATTTTCCCATGTTTCAGGAAAAGTTTTCCCTAAAGGAGTTATGGCTCCTATCCCTGTTACTACTACTCTTCTTAATTCCATTTAAGAAACATTAAATATTGATAATATAAAACAGAAAAAGCTTTGAATTAGATATTCAAAGCAATTTCTTTTAACCTAGTAAAGGCTTATTACTTAGCGTTATCTTCGATGTATTTAACAGCATCTCCAACAGTAGCAATTTTTTCAGCTTGATCGTCTGGAATTGCAATATTAAATTCTTTTTCGAATTCCATAATTAATTCAACTGTATCAAGAGAATCTGCTCCTAAATCATTTGTGAAGCTTGCTTCAGCTGTTACTTCGTTTTCGTCAACACCTAATTTGTCAACAATAATTGATACTACTCTTCCTTTAATATCTGACATGTTATCTAGTTTTAAATTTATTTTTAAGCTTTATAGTTTGCAAAGAAAATTATTTCTGTGAATATAGCCAAATTATTTTGAATTATTAATACATAAACATTACTTCTTTTAAAGTTTTACGTTCGATATCAGGCACTTGAGCATCTTTTGACGGATATCCTACGGGTATCAATAAAAA
>CAXBPN010000099.1:0-8716 GCA_963977515.1 uncultured Flavobacteriales bacterium | reverse complement strand
GGGTAATAAATGTAGTATGGTCAATACCAACACTTTTATTAGTAATTGCAATTACGCTAGCTTTAGGGAAAGACTTTTGGCAAGTATTTGTAGCGGTTGGTTTAACGATGTGGGTTGAAGTAGCAAGAGTAGTTAGAGGTCAAGTTTTAAGTATAAGAGAAAAAGAATTTGTAGAGGCAGGAAGAGCATTAGGTTTTACTAATGGACGAATCATATTTAAACATATCATCCCAAATGTGTTAGGACCAGTAATTGTTATTTCGGCGATTAATTTTGCTGCTGCAATATTAATAGAAGCTGGGTTAAGTTATTTAGGTATTGGAGCTCAACCACCACAAGCTACATGGGGTAAAATGATTTCTGAGCATAAAGGATATATAATTACTGGAGATGCTTATTTAGCAGTTTTACCAGGGGTAGCAATTATTGTTATGGTGTTAGCCTTTGTTTTGGTAGGTAATGGACTTAGAGATGCCTTAGATTCCAAATCGGTAGATGATTTACCTGCTGTTTAAAAAACAATTAAACATCCTAAATAAATAGTACCTCCAATTAACATTAACAAAAGTGTGTAAGGCAAAATTTCTTTCGCTTTTAAACCAGTTATTCCTAAAAGAGGTAAAGCCCAAAATGGTTGAAGCATATTTGTAAGTTGATCGCCATAAGCCAATGCCATAATACTTTTAGGCAAAGATAAACCCATTTCGGTAGCTGCCTGAATAATAATTGGCCCTTGAACAGCCCATTGACCACCACCACTTGGCACAAAAACATTTACTAAACCTGCACTTAAAAAAGTGTAAAGTGGGTAGGTAGTTGCTGTAGAAACTTGAACAAAGAAATCGGAAATTTCACCTACTAATCCAGAACTTTTCATTATTCCCATAATCCCAAAGTATAAGGGAAATTGGATTAAAATGCCAACGGCTCCAGAAATAGCATCATCGGTAGCTTTTAAAAATTGTGTAAAGTTTTTATGCAATAGAATCGCTAAAGCGAACAACAATAAATTAATATTGTTGGGATTGAAAAAAGCTAGGATGTTATTATCGTATTCATATCTTATTTTAAGAATAATGTAAAGGAAGATAATACCTCCAAAAAAGATGGAAAACAAAGAAGAGTAATCTAATTTTTCTGCACCAGTAACTTTTTCCTGAGTAGCATTAGCTGCATTATTATCTTTTAAATAAAAATCTTCAGCATTTACCTTTTTACCAATCCAAAACATTGAAAGAGGTAGAATAATAATTAGTAAAGCCATTACAGTTAAGTTCATTGATGAACCAACTGTTTCCCAATATGAAATTTGATTCGGTAACAAATTAATTTGTTCAGTAGAAAAAATACCATCCATCATTTCTTTTAAATGATTTGGTTCGGCAACCTTTGCTAAAGACGAACCAGATAACCCACCATGCCATACCATTAAACCCGAATATCCAGCTGCTCCAATTAATGGGTAATTAATTTTAATGTTATTAAGTTTAGCATGTTCTGCAACTTTTCGAGCGAAAATAGCTCCGAAAATAAGCCCTAAGCCCCAATTGAATAAACTAACTAAAACAGTAAGTAATGTAACTAAAGCCGCAGCTTTAGCTGTTGAATTACAGTATTGAACGGCTAAAGAAATAATCTTATTTACTGGTTTTGTTAATGCTAATACATGACCCAAGACCAACATTAGCATCATTTGTAATGCAAAAACCATTAATCCTGAACTCCAAACACCTTCTTCCCAAAATTGGAGTAGTTTATAACTATAAGATGAAAAACTAGTTGTGTTTGGTAAAGTAAAAACTAACGCAATAAAAAATGTGATAATTGTTAAGATTACGGCAATTGTAAAAGGGGCAGGGAGAAGGTATTTAAATACTTTAGAATATTTATCCGAAAAACTCATTATTTACTTAGCAATACTTTCCAAGCATTTTCAATTTTACCATTGGCAATTAGTTTTTTTGCTTCTTTATGTTTTTCACCTGTAAAGGTTGAATAAGCTGAAATTTCAGCTTCTGTAGGTAAAGCTTCTACACTACCCAGTAAGCCTAAGTCATTCCCAGTTAAAATAGTACTATTTTTTATTTCAGTTGGAATTGTATCAACTCCAATGCCAATAGTAGTAATTGGTTTTTGAATTTCAAACATTGATTCATCATTCGCTCTACAATACCAGTTTCCTCCCATACGGCTCACTAAATCAATCTTGTGTTGGTCAATCATCCCACTATCATCTAAAACATCTTCATTAATGTGAATTTTTAAAACTTCACAAATCACTAAATTACCAGCACCTCCATTCTGACCTAATTCTACAATCTCATTTACTTTGCATTCAAACTGAACAGGAGATTCTTTTACTCTAAATGGCTTAATGGTTTCAGAAGCAATTGGAGTTAACCCTGACTTTACAAATTCGTCCACATCTTTAGCATAAGGAGAACTAGACAATGACATTTGTTGAACGATGTCATAGTTCACTACATTTATAACAACTTCTTTTGTTTCTTTTACATTATCGAATGTGTTTTTAGTTTCACCAGTTCTTCCACTTCTAGCAGGAGAAAAAACTAATATTGGGGGATTAGCACTAAATACATTAAAGAAACTAAAAGGACTTAAATTTCTATTTCCGTTTTTATCAACTGTACTAGCAAAAGCAATTGGTCGAGGACCTATTGCACCCAATAAATAATGATGAAGTTTTGGTACAGGAATTTCTTTCGGATCTACTGTTAGCATAAAAAATTAAGGCATTTCAAGTTCATAATTAATATCGTATAGCGTTACCGTTATTTTATTATCGCAACCACTACCAAAATTTAAAGCTCTTGTTGTTTTTGTGTCAGGTTTTATTAATGCTTGCCCTGATGAAACCCAATCACAATTACCATTAATTGTTAATTTATCTACAATTTGAGCAGAAAAAGCATTTCCTTTAAATGCTCTACCTGTTGTTGATCCAGTTATTTCATATATGTCATCATTAAATAATGGAGTTGCTTCTCCATCAATAATTGCTAATTGGTAGCTACCTGAGTAAAATATTTTTTGATTTTGATTGTTTCTAATTTTCACTTCGTTAAAGGTAATAGAATACGTAGGAAAATTATTTACTATACCATTATACTGATACGAAATTGTTCCTGCAATAAACGTGAAATCATTTAACGTATAATCGTTAAATGATATGGTGGTTACTGTTCCTACATCATCATAAAAACCATTAAAACTAGCATCAATATAACCGCTCCTAGAATTAGTTGAAGAGGAGCAATTATCAAAGTTTACTCGTAAAGTTTTTGGATTAGTAGAACCATCAAAAATAATGGTATCACAACCAAAAACAGAAGTAGAATCAATTGAAGTTGAGCTTACAATTCCTTGAGAGGTATTTGAAGCTTGATGGATAATTTTAAATACATCGAAAACCAAACCAGTAGAAAAAGCATAATCTTTAGCTGAATTTATACTGGTATCATCATCTCTATCAGATTTTTTACACCCGATAAATATAAAGCAACTAGCTAATGCGATTAAGAATAAATTTTTCATAAATACATGGATTAATAGATAAACTAAATTAGTTCATTTTTTTATAAACAACAAATGAATAAGGGTAAGGATGTTTTTCATCTTTTTCATGAGAAACAGTGCTAGTTTTTTTCCATACTTTATTATCTATTTCGGGGAAAAAAGTGTCAGCTTCAAAACTATGATGTACATGGGTTATATACATTTTATCAATTAAGTTTTTATCTAAAGCTTCTTTATAAATTTGTCCACCTCCAATAATAAAAAGTTCTGTTTCGTTATTTTTATTTGCAAATTCGATTGCCCTTTCTAAGTTGTTAAAAATATGACACCCTTCTTCTGTAAAATTAGTATTACGAGTTAAAACCAAATTAGTTCGGTTAGGTAATGGTCTAAATTTTTGAGGAATAGAAATATAGTTTTTACGACCGGTAATAATATGATGATTAGAAGTTATTTCTCTAAAATATTTCATGTCATTTGGAAGTCTCCAAAGTAAATCGTTGTTTAAACCTATCGCATTGTTTTCGGCAATGGCTACTATTAATGAGATTTTCATAATTGGCGTAACCATTTTTTACAAACTGTATTCATTTCTTTACTCTCTTTAAGGAGATAGTAATATGTGTTACCCCTTTCCTTTAATGGGAATTCAAAAGTTTGAATGATTTCATCCCTACTGATTAAAACTTTTACATTGTCCCCAACATTTTTATTCTCAATAAAGTCTATCAAATTATCATTTACTCGATAACCATTAATAGCAATAATTTCGTCATTTACATTTAACCCACCATCATAAGCTGAACTATTTCGTGTTATACTTTTAATAAAGTTATTAGACAAACGAACCCCAAAACTTGGTTTTTGATTTAATACTGTTTCTATTTTAAACCCAGCATAACCAAAAATGGTTGCGTAATCAAATGATTCAACACCATTTACATAATTTTTGAAAAAATCGGTTAAATCCAATCCAGAAATGGTTTCAAATGCTTTTTTTATTTCTGGAGAAGTAAATCCTCGTTGTTCTTTTTTGTAATATTCGTTGTATAAAAATTTCATAACATCATCCAACGATTTTTTCCCTTTAGTGGCATTAATTATTTTTAAGTCAAGCATATTGGCAATTACAGAACCTTTTGTATAGTATGAAATAGTTGTATTATAACTATTTTCATTAGGTCTATAAGCTTTAATCCAAGCATCAAAACTTGCATCAGCAACAGGTTGTACTTTATTACCTGGTTGATTTTCAATATTGTTTATTGAACCTTTAAGTTTTCCAATAATTTCCTCTTCGGTATAGATTCCTGCTCTGTATAATAACAATTCATCATAATAGCTAGTAAATCCTTCCATAACCCATAAAAGGTCAGTATAGTTTTCGTTATTGTAATCAAAAGGTCCTAATTCAATTGGACGTATTCTTTTTACATTCCATAGGTGGAAATATTCGTGAGCCACTAAACTTAAAAATCCTTTATAACTATCTTCATCATAAGTCCAGCGATTAACTTGTAATGTTGTAGAACTTAAATGTTCTAAACCTCCACTACCGTGTGTTAAATTGTGGATGATAAAAGTATATTCTTTGTTGGGATTTTCTCCAAAAACATCTGTTGCCGCTTGGGTAACTTTAGCCATGTCAACTTTAAGTTTTTCTATATCATAATTTCCTTCGCCATACATTGCAACATAATGAATTACTCCGGCAGAAGTAAAATCAAAAGTAATGTGATTACCTATTTCAACGGGAGAATCTACTAAAATATCATAGTTTGGAGCTTTATATTTATTCTCTCCAACTTTGGTTAACGAAGTACTTATTTTTTTCCAATCCTTAAAAGGAATAATAGAAAGAGATAGTGGATTGTTTTTTAATTCATCAACAAACATAAAAATACTTGTGCCATTAAAGTAACCATGAGAAGCATCTAAAAAACTTGTTCTAACACTCATTTCAAAAGCGTAAACAGAATAGTTCACTTTTACATTCTTAGCATTTTTGCTATGAATTCTCCATGTGTTTTTATTTATTTTTTCTGTTTTAATAGATGATTTATCATTTGCTTGAGCTGATAAGCCTTCAACACTTTTAGCAAATTCTCTTACTAAATAGGAGCCAGGTGCCCAAACAGGCATTTTTATGTCAATATATTCTTTTTCATAATCACTTATTTCCATCGTTACTTGAAAGTAGTGAGTATGGGGTTCTGGCATAGAAACTTCATAATTTATTTCTGATGCAGAAATGAAACTTAAAGTAAAAAGAGATAGTATAAGTAGTGTTATTTTTATCATGTTTATCTTAAAAAATGTTAAATGTAAAGGTAATCAATAATAATTAGTGAATAATTAAGTTATTGAATATGATAGTTAAAAAAATAATTTTTATTCTGAAGATTTTTTTTTAATTTAATAATCTCAAAACAAAATAAATTATGGCTAAAAATATGTTAGAATACTCTAAAGAATTACTTCGTAAAGTAAGTTTTGATGTGAAACTATTTAAAAAAGAATTAGCTAAAGCTTATCAAAATTTATTAGAGGAGGAAGTTGAGGAGTTGAAAAAATGGGTAATAACAAATTTTGGAGCACAGTATTGTTTAACTCCGATATACGCTACAAAATAACTTTAAGCTAACTCGTAAGCAAAAGCATTTATTTTATAATTTAATTCATCACTAAGTCGATTAATATCCCTTATAATATGATAGTCATCAAGATCATAATGCCAGCTAATTTTTAGCTGGCTTTTGTTTTCTTTTTCTAATCCAATTAATAGTTCAATTATACTGAATAAGTATTTCGCTGATTCGGAATTATAAAATTCTAAGTCAATTAAAAGATAAGTTACAGGTTGTGGATTATTGACATATAATTGAAATAATTCAATAAGCCTTGGGTAGAGTTCTGAAGGATTAGTTAAGGTAGATTTTCCTGTAATTCTAATCTTTCCTTTTTTATAGTCTATTAATATTCGAGGTATTTTAATAGATTCTTTAAGCTCAAATTTTTCCATTGTTTTTCTTCAAAATTATTTACTTGAAGTTAATTCTAGTAGCGAATAATTTTAAGAAATGGTTATGGTATCATTATTAAACTAGTTTTATTTCTTTAATATGTTAGCAATATCTCCTTTTTCAAAAGGATAAGCATTTAAAGTTCCTGTAGCTTTGGCAATTAATTTATTATGTTGGTTATAAATTTCTCCTGTTGTAAAAATAATACGCTTCCCTTTTTTATCAACTGTACCAATTCCTTTTAATTTATCACCCAATAAAGCAGGTTGATAATAACTTATTTTAAATTCTATGGTTGAAGCTAATTTTCCTTCTTTGTGAATGGCAGATAATGCTGCGACACCTATTACGGCATCCATAAAGGCAGCAATTACACCTCCATGGGCAGCAGTTGGAGTGGCTAAATGTTTTTTCTCGATGGTCATTTCATAATGAATTAAACCTTCTTCAATAATGTTTAATTCAAAATGATTATCTCTTCCAAAATTATTTACTTGGTTGTATATTCGTATTAAATCTTCCATAGAATTTTGTTAAGTAATAATAAAAAAATAAAACAAGCGTATTATAATGTTTACTAATTTAGTATGTAAAATTAAAACTTTAAAAATGAAATTAAACAAATTAAAATCTATCGCAATAATTTTTGTTGCAACCCTATTTTTTGCATGTAATACTGATGAGTTAGAAAATAAAATTGCTGACCTAGAACAGCAAAATCATGAGTTAGAAGGAGGTTCGTCGATGAAAGATGGCGAAATTGAAGAATACATGAAATCGATGAATGAGATTTATGATAATCTGGCTGTGATTAAGGAGAAAGAAAACTTAATCAATACTAATATAGATATGAGTAATGGGGAGGTTAATGAAAGTCTGAAAAATAAAATAGTTGAAGATATTAATTTGATTAATAATCTGCTAGAGGAGAATAAGAAAAAGATGGCGAATTTAAATTCGAAATTAAAAGAATCGAATTCAAAAGGTGTTGAATTAGAAAGAATGATACAAAACTTAATGCAACAACTGGAAGATAAAGATATTGAAATAGGTAGTTTTAAAAATCAATTGGCAAGTGCTAATGCTCAGCTTAAAGTGTTGTTTGAAGAATATAATAATAGAATAGAAGAATTAGGAGAACAAACGGATAAGTTAAATACAGCTTATTATTGCTACGGAACAGCTAAAGAGCTAAAAGAAAAAGGAGTTATATCTAAAGAAGGTGGTTTTATTGGTATTGGTAAAACGACTAAACTTTCTGATGATTTTAATAAAGAATATTTTACTCAAATTGATATTACATTAGTTCAGCAAGTTGACTTGATGACTAAAAAAGCAAAAGTTGTTACCAATCATCCTGCAGATTCTTATAAATTAGAAGGTAGTAAAGATATGGTTGAAAAACTAATTATACTTGATGCTACAAAATTCTGGTCAGCATCTAAATACTTAGTTATTGTAGTTGAATAATAAAATTAACGGAATCAAAAAATACCTCTTAAACTATTAAGGGGTATTTTTTTTGAATAAATATTTTTCTAAATTTTAATTCCTACAATACAAACATCATCTATTTGTTCAAGGTTTCCTTGCCAGTCCAAGAAGCTTTTTGTAATAATTTGTTTTTGTTCATTCATTGCTCTTTGATGAATATCAGTTAGCATTTGTTTAAAAGCCTTATACTTATATTTTTTACCTTTCGGACCACCAAATTGATCAGAATATCCATCTGTAAACAAATAAATACTATCGTTTTTCTCCAGTTTTATTTGTTGATTAGTAAAAGGTTGGTTATTTACAAATTTACCTACAGGTTGTTTGTTTGATTTAAACTCTTTTAGTTCTCCATTTCGAATGAGGTAAATAGAATTATTAGCTCCAGCATATTCTAGTTCATTCTTATCTTTTGTAAATGAACATAGTGCAATGTCCATTCCATCCTTAATGTTAGCATTACTTTTTTCGAAAGTTTCTATTACAATTTCTGTGGCTTTATCTAAAATTTTTGCAGGAGAACTTAAATTAAACTCTTTTACAGCTCTATTTAATGCACTATGACAAACAACACTAACCATTGCTCCAGGGACTCCATGACCTGTACAATCAGCTACAGCAAATAAAATTTGATTGGGTAATTCCACCATCCAATAAAAATC
>CAXBPN010000098.1:0-8814 GCA_963977515.1 uncultured Flavobacteriales bacterium | reverse complement strand
GAGTAGTTAATCCAATTATTGTAATACGGCTGTGCAAAAAGCCCAAAAGAGCATAACATCAGCAATAAAACAGTAGAAAATTTATATGGATTGATTTTTTTCAAATTAATAGTTAAATAATTTTTAAATAGAAAATTACTTAATTATTCTGAGATGCTTTTTATTCAAAGCGAGCTTTAACATGGGTTGCTTTATTTATATCGAACCTCAACGAAAAAACATTAGAATATAAAGCTTCAGATTGGTCTCCAATATCCGACAACGCATAATCTATAGCAATTCCTTTAAACTTTACACCAACACCAAAATTTGGTTGGTAAGATATTTTTTCATTTGCATAAATATCAGTAACCTTTTGAAAGTTACCCACTCCTAATCTCAGAAAAATTAAATCGTCATAACCAACCTCAACTCCCATGTGAGGATCAACACTTACAGGATCTCCAGTAATTAAAACATTACGTTTTCCATCAGTTGATAAATCAAAATTAATTTCACTTAATGCTTGAAATTTGTTACTGATTTTTATGGTTTTACTTACTCCTAAGATAACTTTTGGCAAGGTCACTTCCAATGAGTTTTGTGGTATTTCATTTCCTGTAGCTTCAAAAACATCAATTGTTTCTTCATCTAATGAGAAGCTCCAGGCATTAAAAGTAGAAGTAATATCTCTAGCCATCACACCAAAATCCCATCCTTTAAAATTGTACTGAGCTCCAGCATCCAAACCAAAACCCCAAGCTTTTGCGAAATCACCAACTTTACGGTAAATTACTTTAACATTAGCTCCATATCTTAACCCTCGTATTTTTGATTTTCGAGCATAGGAAAAAAGAAACGCATAATCGGCTACCGAAAAAGATGAAATTCTATCATAATCAATATTCCCGTCAGCATCAATTAATTGAGTTGTATTTGGAATATCGTCAACTCCAAAACGAATTAAGGAAACACTAAAAGCACTTGAACTATCAATTTTTGCAGCAAAAGCTCCATAGTCATAGTTCGCAATTCCTGCAAAATATTCTGAGTGCATTAAATCAACTTGAAAATCTTTATCCATTTTAGTTAAACCTGCTGGATTCCAGTAACCAGAAGTAACATCATTTACACTGGTTACTTGTGCATTTGACATCCCCAAAGCTCTTGCTCCAACACCAATAGACAAAAATTCGTTACTAAATTTAGGAGCAGTTGTTTGTGCAACCATTTGCTCCGAACAAAACAATATTAGTATAGTTAAAAATCTATTTATCATTTATTCAAAATATGCTGAAAATTAACAAAAATAAGCCATAAAAATAGATTCATTTCTTTTTATCGTTTCCATTTGTTTTGTGATAAACTCAATTTTTGTGGTATTATTGTTTTTTATTAAAAGCAATTCATATAATTTAGAAGGAGTTCTAAAAAACGTTTTTGTTTACACACCCCTTGCCCCTCTTTTTAAAGGGGAAGTAAAATGTTAATTTTTAGAACTCTCTTATAAACATAGCTACAAGTTTAATATCTTTACCGCAACTAATAAAAGGTCATGAAAAAACATATTCCAAACGCAATTACAACCCTTAACTTAATTTGTGGCTGTTTTGCAATTTCTACCGCTTTTGATGGCAATTTAGATGTTGCTGCTTATTTTTTAATAATTGCTTCTGCATGCGATTTTGCAGATGGTTTAGCAGCAAGAGCCTTAAAAGTAAGTAATGCTTTAGGTGAACAGTTAGATTCTTTGGCCGATATGATTTCTTTTGGTCTTGCTCCAGGTATTTTACTCTATCAGTTTTTAAAGCACCTCAACACAGTTAATGAAGTTCCTTTCTTTACTCAAAATCCTTGGATATATTATTTAGCATTCCTTATCCCCATATTTTCTGCATTTAGGTTAGCCAAATTTAATATTGACGAGCGAGAGGGTTCTTCTTTTTATGGGCTACCAACTCCTGCAAATGCTGGGTTCTTCTTTTTCTCTATTATTATTTATTTTCATCCCAAACTTCCAAAAATCATCAATATAAATGGCATTGTAGATGCTGTTATAGGCAATCCTTTTATCATGCTTTCGTTGGGTATAATTTTCTCAATATTATTAATAGTAGAAGTTCCTATGTTTTCTTTAAAGTTTAAGAATATGAAATGGAAGGATAATAAATTGCCTTTTACTTTTATCCTTTTATGGCTATTTCTACTCTTCACCACCAACATTTTTGCAATGCCTGCGATTGTTATTATTTACATTCTGTTTTCTATTTTTAAACATTTCACCTCTAAAACTACTGCGTAATGCTTTCTGTTTTTTCTGATGAACATTTTATGAAAGAAGCTTTTAAGGAAGCCCAAAAAGCTTTTGATGAGGACGAAGTTCCGGTTGGTGCTGTAATTGTTTGCGACAATAAAATTATTGCTAGGGCACACAACATGACCGAACGGCTAAACGATGTTACGGCTCATGCTGAAATGCTTGCTTTTACCTCAGCAACTGACTATTTAGGTGGTAAATATTTAAACGAATGCACACTATATGTTACGCTTGAACCTTGTGTTATGTGTGGCGGAGCAGCTTATTGGACTCAACTAAAAAAAGTGGTTTATGGTGCAAGCGATGAGAAAAGGGGTTTTAGTCGATTATCAAAAAATATTTTACATCCAAAAACAGAAATTGTAAGTGGTATTCAAGATGTTATATGCGGAGAAATTTTAACCCAATTCTTCGAGAAAAAGAGAGATTAAGTTCTTCATTTTAAATGAATACAAACTGGAGTAAAATAGGATTAACATTCTTTTTTATTGTTGCCCTTTTAGGTTCAATAATGAGATTGGCTCCTTTTACAGCTCTTTTTGTTGAATACAAACACATCTTACATGCCCATTCTCATGTAGCTTTTCAAGGTTGGGTGTATATCATTTTGTTCTTATTAATTAGCAAAATATACATCGATAAATCCATGCTTGAAAAAAGAAATTATAAACTTCTTTTTATAACAACAATAGCTACGGTTTTTGGAATAATGGTTTCTTTTTTAATTCAAGGCTATGCCCTATTTTCCATTGCTTTTTCGAGTTTATTTCAAGTGGTAAATTACTGGTTTGTTTATCGTTTTTTTAAAGATGTAAAATCAAGCGAAAAAGCTAAAAAGCATTTCTTTTCCATTCGATTTATTAAGACTGCTATGCTGCTTATGTTATTTTCAACATTTGGTCCTTGGGCAGTTGGTATTCTTTCAGCAAAAGGCTTAGCAGGTTCTGAATATTTTAATTCAGCTTTGTATTTTTTCTTTCATTTTCAATACAATGGTTGGTTTACTTTTGCTGTTTTAGGATTATTTTTTGCTTGGTTAGAGAAAATAAATATTGGATTCGATTTAAAAGCTGCAAATACCTTTTTCATACTTTCCACTTTTACTATTATCCCGACTTATTCACTCTCTTTATTAGGAATGAGTTTTGCTAATTATTTTACATTAATTGCAACTATTTCGGCAACAATACAACTTTATGCAGTTTATTATTTAATGAAGAGTATGCGCTTATCGTTTAAAACTGTTAAACGACTTTTTAGTCCTTGGGCATACTCATTATTGCTTGTTGCTGCTTCTTGTTTTCTATTCAAAAATATATTACAGTTTGCTTCAACGTTCTCTTTTGTAAATAACCTAGCTTTTGAAAATAAGTTTATTATTATTGGTTATATCCATTTGGTAATGATTGGATTTATCAGTTGTTTTTTATTGGCGATATTATTTCAACTCAATTGGTTAAAAATCAATAAAACAGGATTAATCTTATTGGTTACTGGATTTGTTTTAAGTGAGGTCACCTTAATATTATTAGGATTGGTTCCTAGTGATTTCTTAATACAAGCCATTGCCATTTTAAGTTTTATGATGGCAATTGGACTGGGATTAATATTAATTAGACAGCTTACAAATTCAAAAACTGTTTTAGATGTTGATACCTCGAACGACTAACACTTAGATTTATATTTCCTGATAAAATTACTTGGTAATTGTCTTTTCCAAACTTCTCTGGTTTTTTTTAATTTAAGGTGGTTCTATTTTAGTAATTTTGAACTATTAAAATCATTATCTATTAATCATAAAACATAAAAATATGTACCCACCAGAATTAGTTGCACCGATGAGAGAAGAGTTAACATCGGCAGGATTTGAAGATTTAACTACACCAGAACAAGTTGACGAAGCTATTACTAGCAAAGGAACTACTTTTGTAGTAATTAACTCCGTATGTGGTTGTGCTGCTGCAAATGCAAGACCAGCTGCAAGAATTTCTGTAACAAACGATAAAAAACCAAACAAAATTGTAACAGTTTTTGCTGGTGTTAGCGGTGATGCCGTTGCTCAAGCGAGAAAATATATGTTACCTTATCCTCCATCATCTCCAAGTATGGGGTTATTTAAAGATGGTAAATTGGTTCACTTTATTGAAAGACACCACATTGAAGGAAGACCAGCTGAAATGATTGCTGAAAACTTAGCTGAAGCTTTTAACGAGTACTGCTAAGAAAAACAAACTATAAAAAAAGAGTCCCAATTATTTCGGGACTCTTTTTTTTATCACTTACTATCCGTTAGCATCTTTGTGATACTCTATTTTTCCAGGATACTTTTTGTCATACCAAATATTATATTCAACCTCAGCTTGGTTTAATGTTAATTTTCCATCATTATATTGTTGAATAATTTCAGGAGCATCTTCCATCATTTTTAACAACCTTTTTTCTGAGATAGGTGTTGAAGGTCCTCCAAAAGCTTCTCCATCTAATTTCTGAGTTTTCTTAAATACTTGATAACTTACCTTTCCGTTATACTCTGTTTTAACTACCGTTAAAAATGAATGGATTGCACCTTCAGTTAATACTATACCCCACCCATAAATACCTTGAGGCTTGTATAAATTACCATTTAAGAAATAAGCTTTGATTTGATATTTTTTAATAATTTTATCAAAATTAGGATCGCTTGCTACATTCAACACATCTGAAACACTATTCCCAGCTCCTTGATATGTTAATAAGTCAAATTTTTGAGCTACCTCTCCAAAAAGAAACTCTGGTTTTTGATATGCGATATAAGTAGATTGAACTGCTCCATCCTTGTTTACATAATAACCTGACATTGGCCAATTCTCTTTTGCCTCATCAAATACAAATGTTTCATTCTTCGCTTCATAACCTGGTCGGTAATTATTTAAAGAATCTGTTATCATTTGTTGACCTGCTAATTGAATTTGAGCATCAGTCTCTAGGTCTTTCATTCCTTCATTCATGTCGTTCATTTTACCTAATAAACCACCTATCTTTTTAGGACTATTGTCTTTAGCAGCAACGGTTGCTTCAAAACCTTCTCCTTCTGGAATAATATTATCTCCTAAGTACCAACTTATATTAGTTTGAACACAATTGGTAAGATTAAATACAAACTGTTTATCCTTTGCGTGACAGTGCACCAAAATATCAGCAATTTTTACTGGAGACTCTTGTTTTACTTTAACCTCAGCATTATCCCAAACATACACCAACCCTAATGCATTAATATCTGTTATTGCTTTTTTTATTGCTTCTAAATTAGCTGTGTTAGCTGTCTTTAATTCATCTAATGATTGTTCAGATTTTTCCGAAACATATTGTAATGCTTCATCATCGGGCATCATTTTATTAATATACTCTGGAATAAAAGAAAATTGTACTTTTTTCATAAATTTCTGAGCATCATACGTTTTCTGTTGTTTTTGGGTATAACCGGACAGCCCTATTAATACCGCAACTACTCCTAATATTATCTTTTTCATAATTTTTATTTTCAACTCGTTAATATTAAACTACGTCATATTGAGTAGCTTCTTATAATCTTACTCTTTTATAAAACGCTGAACACTTTCTCCTTTATCCGATTGTATTTTTATAAAATACAGTCCTTTTGATAAATTAGAAATATTAATTTTTTGATTTGAATCTTTGTTCTCCAAAATAATTTTTCCTGTCACATCAATAATTGAAATATTTTTGATATCTAAATTATGACTAACCACTTCTATTTGGTTCGTGGCTGGATTAGGGTAAATACTAAACACGTTATTTATTTTGTTTTCTACAACATCAGTTACAATAACTGTATAACAACTTGAGGTGTCTACACATCCAAAAGAAGTAACCTCAACAGCATAAGTTCCATTTGCTAATACATAATAAGTTCTAAATGTTGCCCCAGGTATTTCTGCATAATTATTATTACAATCTAACCATTGGTATGTTGCTATCATTTCGTTGGCACTTAAATCAGTACCCGTTTGTGTAACAGATGTATCTACCGTTGTAATTGTTAAATTTAAAGTAACTACACTATCACATCCATTAAATGCACCTCCAACTATTGTATCTTGAGCTGTAGTATTATTTGCAACATATATATTCCCATCTATCCAAACATAAGGGCTACATTCAGTTCTTGTGTCTGTACCTGTACTTGCAACACAAAGTTTTAACTTTTGAACAAAAGCATCTCTAACTCCTGTTGATGTTATATTAAAAACGCCTACTCCTGGATCAAAATCTACAGTATTTATGTAAAATCCTGTAGTGTAAATAGCATCATCAGAATCTATTGCAATAGATTCACCCGTATCTGCTGAAGTTCCCCCCATAGATCCAGCCCAAATTAGATCTCCACTAGAATCTAATTTTGCAATATAAATATCATAACTCCCATTTGACGTTAACTCATATGATCCTGCTCCTGTGTAAAAATCTGAAGTACCTGTAAAATAGCCTGTTATATACAAATCTCCTTCAGCATCTATTGTTATTGAATTTCCTCTATCAGATGCTGTTCCTCCCATCGATTTTGCCCAAATAAGGTTTCCATTAGTATCTAATTTCTGAACAAAAATATCAGCACTTCCTTTTGATTCTAAGTTAAACGTTCCTATTCCTGGATCAAAATCAACAGTATCTTGATAGAACCCCGTAGTATAGATATTTCCAACCCCATCTGTTATTATAGAAATTGGCACATCAGATGCTATACCACCCATAGATTTTGCCCAAATAAAATTACCATTGCTATCTACTTTAAGAATGTATATATCAGAGCCTCCGCTTGAGGTCATATTAAAAGTTGCTACTCCTGGATCAAAATCTGCCGTACTATAAAAACTCCCTGTAATATATACATTATCATTCCCATCTATTATTAGAGCCCCCACCTCAGAAGATGCTCCAGCGATAGATTTTGCCCAAACAAAATCACCATTACTATCTAATTTTTGAATGAAATTTTCATTATAACTAATTGACGTTAACTCAAAAACACCTGCACCTGGATCAAAATCTACTATTCCAGCATAAACACCTCCAACATATACATCTCCATTAATTCCTAATGCAATCGCTGCTCCTTCTTCATCCTGGGTTCCTCCAATAGATTTAGCCCAAACAAAATTCCCGTCTGTGTCTAATTTTTGAATATAAATATCTCTCCCTCCATTTGATGTTAAATCAAAATTTCCTGCTCCTGGATCAAAATCTACTGTACCTCCATATTCTCCAACAATGTAAATATTTCCACTATCATCAAGTATCATCGAATTGACCATATCATAAGTAGTACTACCCCCTATAGATTTAGCCCACACTAAGTCGCCATTCATATCCAATTTCTGAACATATACATCAGCACTTCCATTTGAAGATAAATTAAAAACGCCTATTCCCGGGTCAAAATCTACCGTACCATTAAATATTCCGGTTGTATATACATTCCCATCTGTATCTACGGCAATAGATTTCCCCTCTTCACTATTTGTACTCCCACCCATAGACTTTGCCCATTCAAATTGAGGTGTTTGAGCAAAACTTATTGCTGTTATTGTTGTTAAAACAATAGTTAGTAATCTTTTTTTCATAATTTTTTGTTTTTAATTTTTATCGCTAATTTTTAATATTTAGTCGTTATTTTAAACCCATACAGCGTACAAACTTATAAAAACCCATATAAACAAAACATGATATACCCCATTTTATCACTCGCTTTTAATCCCACCTACTCTTATTCTTTTTATAAATCGCTTAACTCCTATTCTAATAGTACTTGTAAAAATAAATCCCCTTGGCACACTATTACCAAGGGGTATTATTGATTTTTTATTCTATTTTTTTCATTAAAAAGCTCTAACTGCACGTACGTAGATTGTTGCGATTTGTACCACGTTACTTGACCCTGGTGAAGAAGAATCAAAAAGGAATGCAAAAGAACGTGTTGGGTTGTCACTATCTTCTATTCCTGACCAATAAAAAGACGTTGGAGTACTAGTAAATCCTCCAATAGAAGTTCTCTGTGTATACAACCAGCCCATTTCCCAGTCAGTTGGCAGTCTCCAATCTAAGAATTTTTTACCATCAGCATTATGATTTGCAGGGTTGTTAACCACATCCTTTGCATTACCCCAATTTGAAGCACTAGATTGATCTTGAGTTGCAGCTACAAGTCCATGTTTTCCGTCAGGAGTAACATAAAAAATATAACCTCCCATATCTGGGTTTAACCCAACTGTATAAGTTGGTTCTGCTGGTGTAGGTAATGTAATCGTATTTCCTCCTGTTCCAGAAATGGTTAAACTATTCCCACTAACTGATAACGTTTGTATCTCATTGGTAACCGAGCCATCTACTTCGGTAAAAGATGTTAAATAACCTGCATCATTGTTAAAGTAACTTACGTCTGTTGGTGTATTGGTTAAGTTATTATAGTTACCATCAAAACCTATTCCTGATAAATCTACTGTAGAACCATTGCTTAAACT
>CAXBPN010000097.1:0-8836 GCA_963977515.1 uncultured Flavobacteriales bacterium | reverse complement strand
ACAACGCAAAACAATATAACCAGTCAAGTAGTTTATACGAGTACTTTACAGACAGGAGTAGGATGTGATAGTATAATTATAACGACAGTAAATGTAAATCAGGTAAATGTTTCTGTAACCCAAGTTAATCAAAATACATTATTTGCAGATGAGGTAGGCGTAAATTACCAGTGGATAGATTGTAGTGATAATTCTTTCATTCCAGGAGAAATGAATCAAACATTTATTGCTGCCAATAATGGAAGTTTTGCAGTACAAATTACACAGAATGGCTGTATCGATACTTCTTCTTGTATTAATATAATTGGGGTAGGGTTTAGTGAGAATAATTTTAGTGATGATCAAATTTCTTTATATCCTAATCCAACTAGGGGAAATACAATTCTAACATTAGGAAATCTAAAAGATGTTACCATTACTATAATAGATGTTACAGGGAAAATTGTAAACACATACTCAGCTTCAAATACGGATCAAGTTAATTTATCATTAAATAATTTAAGTAATGGTTTGTATTATGTTAAACTTCAATATAATGATAATCAGAAAGTTATTAGATTAATTAAACATTAAATTCCCATCTGATTAATAGTAATAAATGGGCATTTTTTTTATGACAATGTTAAAATAACTTTATAGATGTTAAAAAAACCTTATAATTATGGAACGGAAAATAACAAGAAATACTCAAGAGATTTTAGTTGCAATATTATTGTTTGGACTAATGTTTTTTGCATCAGAAACATTTGCACAATATCAAATTGGTCGTACCCAAATAACTTTTCAAGATGCGAGTAGAGGGAATCGATCAATTCAAACAGAAATATATTATCCCGCATCATTTGCTGGAAACGATGTAACAATAGAGTCGGGAACTTATCCTGTAATTGTCTTTGGGCATGGGTTTGTTATGGCTTGGGATGCTTATCAAAACTTATGGGAAGAATTTGTGCCAAGGGGATATATTATGGTTTTTCCAAGAACGGAAGGAAGTATAATAGGAACAGATCATCAAAAATTTGGATGGGATTTACAATTTTTGGTAACTCAAATGCAAATTGAAGGAACTACACCAACTTCTATTTTTTATCAAGGAGTTGCAAATGAAACAGCTTTAATGGGGCATTCGATGGGAGGTGGAGCAGCATTTCTTGCAGCAGATTCTTTAGTGACGAACGGAAACACGAATTTAAAAACATTAATTGGTTTAGCTCCAGCAGAATCAAGTTCTAATGGAGTTTCTTCAATTAATTCAGCATTAAGTGTTACTGTTCCTTCTTTAATTTTATCAGGAAGTAATGATGGGGTTACCCCACCAGTTGATCATCATATACCAATGTATGACAATTTAGCGAGTGATTGTAAAACATTTATTAATGTGTTAGGTGGAGGACATTGTTATTTTGCAAACAGTAACTTTAATTGTGATTTTGGGGAAGGAACAGCTTCAACAGGCATATCAATTACAAGAGAAGAACAGCACGAGGTAATGTTTGATTTTGTAAATCTTTGGTTAGATTATATTCTAAAAGGAGATTGCAATGCTTTTTCTGAATTTAATGATTCCTTACAAACATCTACCAGAATTGATTATAATCAGGCTTGTACTTTAAATCCAATACCAATTATTACTGATAATTCAGGAGACTTAACTTCTTCTACAACGGGAGTAAGTTATCAATGGTATATAGATGGTAGTCCTATTGTGAATAGTGATATGCAAACTATTACTGTAACTCAAGATGGAGATTATACCGTTGAAGTAACTTATGCTAATGGCTGTCCAGAGACATCAGACCCATACACGGTAACAACAACTAGTATTGTTAACTATGCTTTAAAAGACTTTACCATTTATCCTAACCCAACAAAAGGAATTATAATGATAACTGGTATTGGATTAAAAAATGTTGAAGTTCAGTTGTATAATTTAGTAGGGGAGTTAGTTTCTAATTATTCAATTGATAATAATAAAACAATTAATTTAAGTACATTACCAGAGGGTGTTTATTTGTTAAAGATAAATAGAATCGTAAAAAGAGTTGTATTGACTAAGTAAAAAGTGAATTAATCTACCTATCTAAAAGGATGTTCATAATAAAAGAAGCCTCTCAAATCGAGAGGCTTCTTTGTTATTTAGTTTTGTATAACGGTCATTTCAACCCGTCTGTTTCGCTGACGACCTTCTTTCGTTTTATTGTCTGCGATTGGTTTTGACTCTCCATACCATTTCACATCAAATCTTTTGGCATCGATGCCCGATTTGGTTAAGAAGTCAGCTACAGCCTTAGCTCTACCTTTAGATAGCCTTAAATTTGAGCTAGCAGCCCCTTGACTATCTGTATGACCAGCTATGGTTAACCCCCAATCAGGTTTTTTGCCAAGTAGTAATGCTAAATCTATTAAAGCAGGTAGCGATTCTTCTTTAATTTTTGTTTTACCTGTTTCAAACTCTAAATTATCAAAAGCAGTATTTAAAATTTCTTCCTCCTCTTTAGTTAACTCTAAAGCAGCACCTTTTTTCACAAACTTATATGCATAATGAGTGCTATCTTTCTTAAATGCTCTTATTTGGGTTGTACTATCTCCATTTTGTAATACAACATCTAAATATGGTGGATATTCTCCATCAGAGGCATCTAATTCAAATAAGTAGCTTTTATCTGGTGGTAAATTATTAAAATCAAATTTATCTTTACCAATTAATAATGTATCAGATGCCAATATTTGATTCATGCTATCAACCGAATGTAACAGTCTTAATGGGCAACCTTTATTTGAAATTGGACCAGGAACAGTTGGACATCTGTCTTCTTTATCCATTAAGCCATCACCATCCGTATCAGGACAACCATTAAATTCAGGAATACCAAGTGTATCAGGGCAGTCATCTTCTTTATCCATTATATCATCACCATCTCTATCAGGACAACCATTAAATTTAACTAATCCAGAATCGGTTACACAACTGTCTAGTTTATCCATAATTCCATCTCTATCAGTATCAGGGCAACCTTTAAATTTAACAATTCCAGAATCTAATGGGCAATCATCTTCTGAATCTTGGATTCCATCGTTATCTGTATCAGGACATCCTTTAAATGCCCATACACCAGGTACATCAATACAAACATCTATTTTGTCAGAAACTTTATCTTTATCTCTATCTTTTGGTCTTCCATAAGGAATAGGAAGTTTCAATGCGACATAAAAATCAGCCCCTCTAATTTTGGTGTCTTTACCTGCCGCAAAAATTGGTTTAATATCTCCTGTTCCTATTACTACTGGACCAGCTCTTAAACCAACTCCATACCTAAACCCTGCAACTGTATTGTATGATAATGGTAATGAAACTCCCCACCATCTTTTTTCCCAACGTGGAGTTATAGCAAAATTATTAGGGTAATGAACAGCATTTCTATCCTTCATAAATAAAAGATTTAAACGCATATAATAGTTAGCATAAATATTTTTCCATACATGGTAATCAACATCAATATTAGCATGAGTAGGCAGGTTCATAAAATATTTACCATCATCATTTCTAAAAGCGATGTCACCACTATCAGCTAGGTTTAATAGTGTTGAATCTAATGATCTAAACCCTTCAACTCCGTCAAATGTTTGTAAATCAAAGTTGCTTGTTTTGAAAGAAAAATTTCTACTTAGTTCACCTTTCTTATAGGTCATACCTCCAATATCATTAATGGCAGCACCAACTCTTAATTTGTATTTATTTTGATCTTTACGCCACAAATCGGTTTTATTATCCATGTCGTATTTAAAATCTCTATAATTTGGTCTCCATTCGTAAACAACCCCAAGGTCAAGCCCTAATCCAAAATTTGATGCTTTTTTAAGCAATTCACTAGCACTAAACTCTTCATTACTTTTTACAGGTTCAATGTAACCTCCTAAATTATCAGAATAACCATAATCAAAATCTCCTTGAATATAGTTCGCAGTAGTATCGTTTTGAATGTTATAATCAACATTGTCAGAGTAAAAGTAAAAAGAACCAATACCTTGAAGGAATTTAAGTTTACCACCAACTTTCCAAAAGTGCTGATTATCATCTTTTAAAACCTGAGCATAAGCAAAGTTGTATTCATTCCATGAATTCATGGATAGATTTAAATTTGCATCTTGAAGGTTGAGATTAAATAATTGTTGGTAATCAAATTCTCTGCTCGATAATCTGATTAATTCAGGTGAAACTTTATCTAGGTTAAATAATGTTCTGTTTTTGATTTGAAAACCAATAGATATTTTTTGGTTGATGGAAACCATTATGTTGAAAATATCTATCTCGGTGTTTACAAATGCAGAACGGTCTTTATTACCATTATTAAATTCTACAAATTGGTCAACACCTTTATTTTTATAAAAATCAGTAGAATCAGCAGAAACTAATTGATTCAATTCATCATTATTCATCCAAGCTTCAGCTTTAGGATCTTCAGTATTGAATGATTTAACCCAACCATAAGGCATATATTTTGGATTAAAATAAGCATGATTATTATAACCATAAACCGAAGCTCCAAAAATAACCATATCCATTTTCATTCTATTATCAGCAATAGAAGCAGGATTAAAATCTAGCCCCATTACTCCAGAATAGTTACTTTGACGAATTCCAAGAAATTCTTGTGCATTCACGGTTAAAAAAGTAGAAGTAATAACCAATACAAGTAGTAATTTTTTAATCATAATAGTACAATGTATGTCTAATTAGTAGCTAATATAAACGACGTTAATGTTAATTTCCTTTGAAAGGAATTTTTTTTGTTAGTTTTTTGCAATATACCATTATTTGTTTGAAACTATTTTTCAAAAACAATTTGATTATGAGATTGCTATAATGGTTTTTTTCTAATTTCTCCTCCAGAAATAAGGAGTAAATAAGATAGCAACGGTAAATAGTTCTAAACGACCCATTAGCATTAAAATAGATAAAACCCATTTACTTGAATCTGGTAGATGATAAAAGTTACCTGAAGGACCAATGCTAGCTATACCTGGTCCAACATTACCAACACTTGTTGCTACAGCACTTACTGCTTCCATAAAATCTACCCCTAAAAATGTAACGATTATTGAACCAACAACAAAAGTTGAAAGATAAAAGAAAACAAAAGCTAAAAGATTATAAATAATATGAGGAGGAACTCCATGACCATTTAGATGTACTGGTATTACTGCATTTGGATGTAGTTTTCTCTTAAATTCTAAAAAACCATTTTTCATCAATAATATGATTCTAACTAATTTCATTCCACCACTAGTTGAACCAGCACTAGCCCCAGTAAAAAGTAATAAGAAAAACAAGAAAGTAACAAATGCCCCCCAAGTCGTAAAATCGGCACTGGAAAAACCAGTTGTAGTAATAATACTTACCACTTGGAATAAAACATCTCTAAACGACTTTTCAATTCCTAAATCGTTACCAACCAAACCATATACTGTTGGAATAATAATTAATGTTAGTCCTATAACAGCACCTACATACCATTTAAACTCATCGTTTTCCCAAAATTTTTTAAATTTAAACTTAAATCCAAAATAGAGTAGGGTAAAGTTGGTTCCTGCAATAAACATAAAGGCAATTATAATGTAATCTACAATTGCTGAATCAAAATAAGCTATACTAGCTTGTTTGGTAGAGAAACCGCCTGTTGACATTGTCGTTAATGAGTGATTAATGGCGTCATAAAAATTCATTCCTCCAGGATACATCAATAATAATGTTTGGAAAATTGTTAATGAGAAGTAAATAAACCACAATCGTTTTGCGGTTTCTTTAATTCTAGGGTGTATTTTATCTTTTGTAGGGCCAGGTGCTTCTGAAGCAAATAATTCCATACCACCAACTCCAAGTAAAGGTAAAATAGCAATTGTTAATACGATAATTCCCATTCCACCAATCCACTGGGTCATACTACGCCAAAAAAGAACTCCTTTTGGTACAGCCTCAATATCATTTAAAATAGAAGCACCAGTAGTTGTTAAACCAGAAATTGTTTCAAAAAAAGCGTTAGAATAATTTGGAATAGCACCTGATAAAACAAAAGGTAAAGAACCAAAAATAGTCATAGCGACCCAGCCTAAAGCAACAATTAAATAACCTTCACGCTTTTTAATTTCGTCGTTGGAGTGGCTTTTAGTTGAAAATTTTAAAAATAAACCACTAGCTAATGTAATGACTGATGATAAAATTAATGGTACTAAATCACCTTCGTTGTAGTAAAGTGAAAATGGAATAGTTAAAGCCATTAGTACTCCACAAATAATAACTAAGCTACCCATTAAATGGATAATTACTTTAATGTTTATTAAACTTTTAGGCATTAATTTTGAAAAAATTCTTCAACTTCATGAATAGATTTAGAAGAGCAAAATACAACAACTTTATCGCCTTCTTTTAATTTAAAACCGCCAAAAGGAATAAGCCCTTTATTATTTCTAATAACCCCTGCAACATTTGCTGTTTTAGGAAACTTTATTTCTCGTAATGCTTTTGTGGTTATTTTGGTTTCAGCTTTAACACTAAACTCAATTATTTCAGCATCAACACCATGTAGATTAGCAATAGCTTCAACTTCACCTTTTCTAATAAATTTAAAAATTTCGTTGGCAGCAATAATCTTTTTATTAATCAATGTATCAATTCCAATGTTTTGCGATAGGTTGATATAATCCATGTTTTCAACACGAGCAATCGTTTTACGAACCCCATGAGATTTTGCGACTAATGAAGAAATAATGTTCGTTTCAGAATCGGCAGTTAAAGCAATAAAAGCATCCATATCACCAATATTTTCTTCTTCTAAGATAGCAACATCTCTACCGTCAGCATTTATTACCAAGGTTTTCTTTAATCGTTCTGCAACTTCTGTTGCTTTCTCTTTATCTTCTTCTATTAAAGTAATATTGTATTTTTTTTCTAAAATTTCAGCAGCTAAAATCCCAATTCGGCTAGCTCCTAAAATCATAATGTTTTTAATTTCAAAACAATCTTGTCCACATATCTTTGTTACTTCTGAAATCCCTTGGGGGGTAGAGATAAAATAAACGATATCATTTTCTAATATAATTGTTTTAGCTTCAATCATTATTGTTTCTCCTTGACGAAGAATAGCTAATGGTTTAAATGATAAGTTAGGATTAAGGTAAGAAGTATCAACAATTGAATTGTCTTTTAAAGGCGATTTTTCATTAATAGCAATTCCAAAAACAGTTAATTTACCATTTTCAAACTCATAATCATCTGTAAAAGCTGATTGAGTAATTAGTCGTTTAATCTCTTTAGAGGCAAGCTCTACAGGAGAAATTATTGTATCGACACCAAGTTCGTTATAGAACGACTGTAATTCTCCTAAAGAAGTTTCGTAATTATTAATACGAGCTATAGTTTTTTTAGCCCCTAATTTTTTTCCTGTTATACATATTAACATATTGGTTTCTTCTGATGAAGTAGCCGCAATTAATAAGTCGCAAGAACTAATTTTTATTTCTTTTAATAGTTGAATATTAGTAGCATCTCCTTTAACCGGAAAAATGTCAATATGTGATTGCACATAATTTAATCGTTTTTCATTACCATCAATTAAATAAAGATCTTGAGCTTCACTAGCCATCATTTTTGCGATGTGAAAACCAACTTCTCCAGCTCCTGCAATTATTATCCTCATTCTAAAATAAGATTTTATTTGCCCCAAAATTACGCAATGATTAGTATTAATCACTTTTTAGTTGGCTGATTTTAGTTTTGATAATAGTAAAGAAGAAATACTCTTTAATTTTATTGATATCATTAATTTCGTGGTGTGAATAAGCTCAACTATCTACAAAAATATATTAGCTATAAAGTAAAAGCTACAAATGCTCATGGCATACATCCACCTTTTTTGTTTGAGTTGTATAATAATGTAATTGCTGATCAAACACCTTTTTATGCTTTCTCTGATATTGAATCAATTAGAGCAAAGTTGTTGTTGTCTAATTTAGAGATTGAAATAAACGATTTTGGAGCTGGTTCTTCTGTAAATAAATCGAAAAAAAGAACCGTAGCTGATATTGCTAAAAACACCTTAAAAGCTCCAAAATATGGACAGTTGTTGTTTCGATTGGTTAACCGATTTAAACCTAGAACTGTTTTAGAGCTAGGAACATCGTTAGGTATTTCTAGTATGTATTTAGCTTCAGTAAATAGTGAAACCAAACTAACTACGGTAGAAGGTTGCCCTAACGTGAGCAAAGTAGCAAAAGTTAACTTTGATAAAATTGGGTTTAAAAATATTGAGTTAGTAAATGCACAATTTGATGTTTTTTTACCTGAATATTTAAAAAAAACAGCACAGCTCGATTTTGTTTTTTTTGACGGCAACCATACCAAAGAAGCGACTTTAAATTATTTCAATTTGTGCTTACCAAAAATCAATAACAACACCATTTTTGTGTTTGACGATATTTATTGGAGCAAAGGCATGAACGAAGCTTGGGAAGAAATAAAAAAACACCCAAAAATTACTTTAACGGTTGATTTATTTGCCTTAGGAATCGTATTTTTTAATACTGATTTAAGTAAAGAAGATTTTGTGTTGAGGTATTAGATTTTTCAAATCTCGTCATTCCGGGCTTGACCCGGAATCTCTTTAATTCATATTGTTTTTATGTAGAGATTACGGATATTTCGCTTTTGTGGCGAAATTCCGCAATGACGATGCCGATCGGTTTGTCATTCTGAACGCAATTTTGTCATCCTGAGCTTGTCGAAGGATATAAGACCGTTGCAAGGGCAAAAAGCAACAAATCAGTTAAACAATACAATTTA
>CAXBPN010000096.1:0-8900 GCA_963977515.1 uncultured Flavobacteriales bacterium | reverse complement strand
CGAAGTCAATTTAAAATGTTTTTAACCCGTATGGGAAAATCAGCGAAGTTTATTATTAATGGAGATGAATCGCAAGTTGATTTACCAAAAAATCAGCAAAGTGGATTGGCACATGCTGTAAAAGTGCTTGATGGTGTTAAAGGTATAGGAATAGTTAAGTTTGATGAGAAAGATGTAATAAGACACGATTTGGTTAAGAAAATTATTGTTGCTTATAAAAAAGAAGAGGATAAGTAGATATTATTTTTAAAAACCTTAAAATATTATACTTTTACTTAAAATTTCAAGAAACGATACAACAATGAGTTTTAGCACTAAAAAATACGACAACTATACTTTAATAGTATTTACAACAGATAAATTGGATGCAGTAGTTTCTCCGGACTTAAAAGCAGAGTTGGTACTTATTAATAAAGGAGGAGAAAAAAATATCTTGATTGATTTAACTTCTGTAAAGTATTGTGATTCTTCTGGATTAAGTGCTTTACTAATAGGTAATCGTTTATGTAAAGAAGCTAAAGGTTCATTTATTTTAAGTTGCTTACAAACTGCAGTTCAGAAATTAGTGGTTATATCTCAATTAGATAATATCTTAAATATTACACCAACATTACCCGAGGCTATAGATTTATTGTTTATGGAAGAAATTGAGCGTGGTTTAGATATAGATGGTTTAGATGACTAAATTTAGTGTATTGATATTAGGAAGTGCTTCAGCATCTCCAACACTAAATAGAAACCCAACATCACAGCTCGTTAATATTAACGAGCAATATTACCTTATTGATTGTGGCGAGGGAACCCAATCTCGATTGCGTGAACATAAAATTAAATTCCAACGATTACACCACATTTTTATAAGCCATCTACACGGTGATCATTATTTAGGGTTGATTGGATTATTACAAACGATGCATTTATTGGGCAGAACGATTGATTTACATTTATATGGTCCACCTGGCTTAAAAGAATTGATAGATTTAAACTTAAAGTATTCTCAAAGTACTTTAAGGTATAGTTTAATATTCTATCCTACAAACACAAATCAATCAGAAGTCATTTTTGAAAATGAGCAACTCTCAGTTTCAACTATAATTTTAAATCATAGAATACCGTGTACAGGTTTTTTGTTTAAAGAAAAAGATAAGCCAAGAAAAATTAATCCATCTGCAATAGCATTACATTGTGTACCTAAACATGCCATTAATAATTTAAAAAAAGGGATGGATTATACTGCTTTCGACACTAAAAAAGTGATAAAAAATGAAGAGCTAACCCTAAAACCTGCGAAATCTCGTAGCTATGCTTTTTGTTCCGACACCAAATATAGTGAGTCAATTGTACCTCAAATTACGGGTGTTGACCTATTATATCATGAGGCAACCTTTATGCAAAACGAAGAAAAAAGGGCTAAAGAAACCTATCATAGTACTGCTGCTGAAGCAGCACAAATAGCATTAAAATCAAAGGCTAAGCTGTTGATTATCGGTCACTTCTCTAATCGGTATTTAAAATTAGAAGGATTATTATCTGAAGCAAAATCAATATTTAAAAATACAGCATTAGCACTAGAAAATTTAGAGTTTGAAATTGAAGAAACTCAATGATACCAATGTTAATAGCTTGTTAATAACTTACTTTTACTGATTTCAAAACATTTACTAAAACTCCTATATTTGGGTTGATAACAATATTTATTAACTTAATAATTTAAAAATTATGAACAAAGGTGAATTAGTAGACGCAATTGCTAAAGAAGCAGGTTTAACTAAAGCTGATGCAGGAAGTGCATTAAATGCTTTTATCGGAGCAGTATCAGGATCATTAAAAAAAGGTGATTCAGTACAATTAATTGGTTTTGGAACTTTCTCTATCTCTAAAAGAGCTGCTAGAACAGGAAGAAACCCTCAAACTGGTAAAGAAATTAAAATTGCTGCTAAAAAAGTTGCTAAATTTAAAGCAGGTAAAGCTTTAGCTGAAACAGTTAAATAGTCTTACCTTTTTTAAGGAAATTAAAAAGCTCTCCAATATTGGAGAGCTTTTTTTATTTTGAAAAGGAATTTAGACTAAAACTTAATTATTGTTATTTTAGCATTCATGAATAAAGAGGTAGAATATAATTTCTTAAAATCTGCATTAACGCTAGAAAATCCATTGATGAGCACTGCAAATTTCATGCAGTGGTTAGAGGATAAAAAGGCTTCTACACATCATTCTATTAAAGAAATTTCTTTTTCAGTAATGGAAAACTGGGAGTTTGAAGAAGAGACAGGTAATTTAGTTCATAGTTCAAGAAAGTTTTTCTCTATTGAGGGAATTCAAATAAAAACAAACTGGGGAAACGTTAAAGAATGGACACAACCCATTATTAATCAACCTGAAATAGGATTTTTAGGCATTGTTACAAAAAAAATAGATGGTATTCTATATTTTTTGATGCAAGCCAAAATTGAACCTGGTAATATAAATGCAGTTCAAATTTCACCAACCTTACAAGCTACTAAAAGTAATTACACCCAAGTTCATAAAGGAAATCCTCCTTTGTATTTAGAGTACTTTTTAGACAAAAGAGATGATGTTGAAGTTCTATTAGACCAGTTACAATCGGAGCAAGGTGCTCGATTTTTAAGAAAACGAAACAGAAATATTATTATCGAAGTATCAAGTGATATAGAGGTAAAAGAAGATTTTTGTTGGCTAACGCTTGGTCAAATTAAAGAGTTGTTAAAGTTAGATAATATCATAAATATGGATACTAGAACAGTTATATCTGGCATCCCTTATGGTGATACTTCTGTATTATCAGAACTTAAAGAAAACATTAAAACAGGTACTTTTGAGTACGATTTGTTATTGTCTGAATTAGATACAACTCATGCTGTTAATTCAGTTGAAGGAATTATTTCATGGATTACACGATTAAAAGCATTTGCAGAGCTAGAGGTTAATAAAATTCCGTTAAAAGATTTAAAAGAATGGACGAAAGATGAGTTTAGAATTCATCATGTTCAAAATAAATATTTTTCGGTAATTGGAGTAAGAGCCGAAATTGGGAATAGAGAAGTAGCATCATGGACTCAGCCATTGGTCAAATCTGCACAAGAAGGAATAATTGCATTTATTATAAAAAAAATAAATGGAGTTTATCATTTTCTAGTTCAAGCCAAAATGGAATCGGGTAATTTCGATATAATTGAACTTGCTCCAACTGTTCAGTGTTTAACTGGTAATTACAGAAAAGGACAAAATGAATATGAGGTTGATTTTATTGAGTATGTATTAGAACCAGAAAAAAACAATGCAATAGTTCGTTATTCTGCATTTCAATCTGAGGAAGGTGGTAGATTTTTTGAAGAACAAAATAAAAATATGATTATTGAAGTGAGTGATGAATTTAGTTTAGAATTACCAGACAAATACAATTGGATGACGCTGAATCAAATTAAAACTTTTATTAAATTTAATAATTACCTAAATATTCAGTCGAGAAGTTTATTATCAGCGGTAAGATTTATTTAACTTTAGAGGATGAAAAAGTTATTACTTCTATTTTTATTGAGTAATTCAATGCTTTGCTTTTCTCAAAATTACGGAGAACTTGGGTCTAAATGGTTTTACAGTGAGTCTGCTTCTGGAGGTTGTCCTGGCAATTGTGAGTATGTTTTGTTTCAAAGTGTTCTTGATACTGTTATTCAAGGTAATAATTCTAAAAAAATTACTCAAACTTATTTTCAAATCAATGGAGATACAACCGAGTTAGAACCTCTTTATACTTATACTAGCTCAGATACTGTTTATTATTACTCTTTTGATAAAAATAGATTTCTATCTCTTTTTATTTTTAATCAATCAATAGGAGATACGCTGTATTTAGATTTTCCTCCAAGTTATGGAGGCTTCTCCTCTGTTGACTCGACTTATAGATTGGTCATAAGTGATATAACTTCACATATTGTTGACGGTGTTACTTTAAAGAGGTATCAGACATATCCTTTAGATAATTATCAATTTTATAATAATGGGTATTTTATGGATAGAATAGGTGGTTTAGATTGGTTATTTCCTCGGGGAGCAATTATTCCAGAAGCTGGAGGACCAATAAGATGCTACTCTGATAATGATATAGACACTAGTTTTCAGTCTGTATCATGTGATTATTTAGTTACAGGAATACTAAATTACAAGGAAGATAATTTAGTAAGATTATATCCCAATCCAGTAAATGATTATTTATATATAGATTCCAAAAAGCCTATTGAAAAAGTTTATATATATAACAATAAGGGGGAATTAATAAAGACAACAACGTTAAATAAAATTGATTTTTCAATATATTCTGAAGGAATATATTTTTGTAAATTACTTATTCAAGATGGAGAAGTGATAAATCAAAAAATAATCAAAAAATAAAAATTTTATTTTTTAATAAAATTGTATTTATGAAGAGATTAAAAATAGGAGTTTTAGGTTGTGCAAATATTGCCAAAAGGAGTGTGGTTCCTGCAATTTTAACCATTCCTGAATTTGAACTAATAGCCATTGCAAGTAGAACAAAAGAAAAAGCAGAAGAATTTGCGTCACTTTTTAATTGTGAAGCTATTACTGGTTATCAAGAGTTATTAGATAGAAAAGACATAGATGTAATTTACATGCCTTTACCAACAGGTTTGCATGAAGAGTGGGTAATGAAAGCATTGGAAGCTAAAAAGCATATCTTGATAGAGAAATCATTAGCAATGAATTTCGATTCAGCTAAAAAAATGGTAGCTAAAGCGAAACAAGAGGAGCTTTTAATCATGGAAAATTTTATGTTTATCTACCATGGACAACATCAATTTGTAAAAGAATTAATTAATAAAGGAGCAATAGGAGAAATACGTTGTTTTAGAAGTTCATTTGGTTTTCCTCCTTTACCTAACGATAATTTTAGGTATAATAAAGAGTTGGGAGGTGGTTCTTTATTAGATGCAGCAGCTTACACTGTAAGAGCTAGTCAGTTGTTTTTAGGTAATGATTTAAATGTTAAAGCAGCCAACCTAAATTATAAAGATAGCGAAGTTGATATTTATGGTGGAGCATATTTAAAAAGCCAGTCGGGTGCATTTTCAGAAGTTGCATTTGGATTTGATAATTTCTATCAATGTAATTATGAAATATGGGGAAGTAAGGGTAAAATTACTGCCCAAAGAGCATTTACACCAGGTGAGAATTTTAAACCAATAATTACCTTAGAACAACAAGGCGAAATATTTAATTACGAGGTAGATGCTGAAAATCATTTTGTAAATTTATTGCAAGAATTTAAGCGGTGTGTAATCGAAAACGATAAAGAAAATAAATACAATGAAATACTCAATCAGAGTAGATTACTAGAGGAACTAAAAATTAAAAGTCAAGAATAAATGAAAGAAAGAGAATTTGATAATTTTGATGAATTTGCAAAAGACTACAGAGGGACTCATGATAAATCTATTGAGTTGAGCGGTGCTGATAGTGATTATTTTAGTGAATATAAAGTAGTTGAACTATTAAAGTTTGAAAATACCAATGATAAAATGAAAGTTTTAGATTTTGGTTGCGGAGATGGAAATAGCTCAAAATACATTAGAAAACATTTTCATAATGCAGATATAAAAGGGATAGATGTTTCTGCTCAAAGCATAGAAGAGGCTGAGTTAAAGAACATAAAAAATGCTAATTTTTTAGCATTTGATGGAGCTAAAATTCCTTTCGAAGATAATCAGTTTGATTTTATTTTTACCTCGATGGTTTTTCATCATATCGAACATCGTTTACATGATAACATTTTAAAAGAAATAAAACGAGTTTTAAAGCCTAAAGGAAGGTTTTATAATTTTGAACACAACCCACACAATCCTCTCACTCGAAAAGTTGTAAATGAGTGCCCTTTTGACAAAGATGCGGTACTTTTAAAACCAAGTTATAATAGAAAAATAACAGTAGCTAGTGGATTAAAAATAGAACAATTAAACTTTACCTTATTTTTGCCAAGGCATAAATTATTTAAACCATTTTTTAGATTAGAAAAACTATTAACTTGGTGTCCTATAGGTGCCCAATACTATATTAGAGCAGTTAAATGAACAATCAAATAAAAATATCAATAGTTAGTCCAGTTTATAAGGCAGAGAATATAGTCGATAAATTAATTGAACGAATTATAACTTCTGTTTCTCAACTAACAGATAATTATGAAATTATTCTAGTAGAAGATTGTGGACCAGATAATTCTTGGAATAAAATACTGAAGAATTGTGAAAAGAATTCAAAAGTAAAAGGGATTAAATTGAGTCGTAATTATGGACAACAACATGCTATCCAGGCAGGCTTAGATGCAAGTAAAGGTGAATATGTAATTACAATGGATTGTGATTTGCAAGATAAGCCAGAAGAAATATACAAGCTTTACCAAAAAGCACAAGAAGGATATGAAATAGTTGTTGCCAGTAGAAAAAATAGACAAGATGATGAGTTTAAAAGAATATTGTCGAGAATATTTTATAGCACGTTAGGTTATTTAACGGAAACAAAACAAGATAGAACAGTTGCAAATTTTGCTTGCTATCAAAGAAGTGCTGTTGAAGCTATGGATCAAGTAAAAGACCATAGCAGATATTATCCTATGCTACAGCAATTAGTAGGGTTTAATTACGCAAAAGTAGAAATAGAACACGCCGAAAGAGAAGATGGTAAATCGTCTTATTCTTTTGGAAAACGCTTACGTTTGGCAATGGATACTATTTTAACATTTTCGGACAAACCACTTCGATTGGCAGTAAAATTTGGAGTATTACTTTCTATCCTTTCAATTTTTGCAGCAATAGGGATGGTAATTCTTTACATTTATAGTGACATTGTAGTGGAAGGATGGTCAAGTATTTTGCTTTTACTTACTTTTTTATCAGGCACTATTATTTCTGTACTTGGTATGGTTGGTTTGTATGTTGGTAAAACGTTTGAAAGCGTAAAACAACGACCAACTTACATCATTCATAAAACAAAAAATTAAAACTTACGTACACTCAATTTTTATCTGTCGTATTGCAAAATTTGTTTAATACCACTACCTTGAGCAAGATTTTAATTTTTATGCAAAAGAAATATTTTTTAGGAGTTTTATTTTTACTTGTAACTTTTTTACAAAACAGTAATGCTCAAAATTTTGCGGATAAAAAATACTATTTAATCGATTCTTTAAATATTGAGTCTTTATTAGAAAGTGATAGAATTCTGATTGATACTCTATTAGAAGAGTATCATGAATCTAAATATGACTCAACAAAATTAAGCTGTTTAAATTTATTAATCTCTGAATGTGAAAATGAAGTTTGGGTAAAATATAACAACCTTTTAATCACAAAATCAAAAGAATTAATAAAAAGAAACCCTAAAAGTATTTATAAAAAACATTTAGCATCTGGCTATAATAATTACGGCTTTTATTATTATGGAAATGATAATATACCCGAAGCAATAAAGAATTTTGAAAAAGCTATTCAATTAAGTGAAGAGATAAATGATTTATCGGTAATACCAACAGCATTAAATAATTTAGGATATATTTTTAAGCAACAAGGAGATATTCTAAAAGCATTAGATTATTATTATAAATCGTTAAAAATTAACAAAGACCTTAATGAGCAGGAAGAGGTAGCACTGTTGTTAAATAACATTGGTAGTATTTATTACTATCAAAAAGAATATGATAAAGCTATAAACTATTACCGTGACGCATTATTAATTGAAAAAAAGCATGGAACTAAAAAAGGAGTTGCACGGTTGTATGGTAATATAGGCTCAATTTATAAAGAGCAGGGTAAAAATGACTTAGCAATAGATTATTTTAATCAAAGTATTAAAATATATACTGATATAGGTTATGAAAAAGGAGTTGCCAACTCTTTAAGTAAAAAGGCAGCTATTGAGTTAGACATTTTAGGAGATAAAAAAGATAAAAATGAACTTCAAAATATATTAGTAAAACATCAGCAAGCATTTAAAATTTTTGATAAAATTGATGATAATGAGGGTAGAGCTTACTCTTTATGTAACATAAGCTTAACCCTAAACGCACTAGGAGATTATGATCAAGCAAAAAAATATGCTAAAAAGAGTATAGAAATTGCAAATAAAATAGGTTACCCTGAATCAATAAAAAGTGCTGCTGGTATCTTAAAAAATATAGCATTTCAGCAAAGAGACTTTGAGAGTGCCTACATTATGCAGGAACTGTTTTATCAAATGCAAGATAGTATAAGCAATGAATCAATAAAAGATGTAACCCTTCAAAAACAATATCAATATGAATATGAGAAAAAGTTTATAAAAGATAGTTTAGCAGCCGTAGAAGCCGAGAAAATAAAAGACATAAAATATAATCAAGAAATAAAACAGCAACAAACCTATATTATTGTAGGGTTTGTAGCTTTAATCTTAATGGGGATTTTGGCTTTAGTAATTTATAGAGGATACCGCTTAAAGAAAAAGAGTAATTATCAACTCGAAGAAAAAAACAAAGTAATTGAAGAAAAAAATAAAGAAATTACGGACTCTATAACTTATGCTAAACGAATACAAGAGGCAATTTTACCAGCACCAAGTTTGTTAAACAACTACTTAAAAGATGGTTTTGTTTTATACAAACCAAAAGATATTGTTGCAGGAGATTTTTATTGGATGCACCCCGTTGGTGATGTAGTTTTATTTGCCGCTGCCGATTGTACAGGTCACGGAGTTCCTGGTGCAATGGTAAGTGTAGTTTGTCATCATGCACTTACAAGAGCAGTTCGGGAATGTGAGCTTTTAGAACCAGGATTAATATTAAATAAAACGAGAGAATACGTAATTGATACATTTGCTAATAATGATGAATTTAGTGT
>CAXBPN010000095.1:0-8967 GCA_963977515.1 uncultured Flavobacteriales bacterium | reverse complement strand
CAGCATCAGCCAAAATAACAATACCATTAAAACTGATAAGTTGATTGTGAGGTAAGGTTGAGAAACAATGTTTTTAAAAAGGGTTGTAACTAAAAATTACAACCCTTTTTACTTTAAACCATTCCTTTTTTAGGTGTTAAGTTTTAGCTTATTGACCCAAATAAATTCTGATAAAAATCTCCTACTATAGGTACAGCTTTCTTTTCTTCATTGATAGCTGATATAAATCCTAATATCCAAAATATAAATAAACCAACCATACTAAGCATAATTGCAAAATTAATTATCCAACCTAAAAAAGGGATAAATAGAAATACACCTTGAGCAATTGAGAAAACAATTCCAGTTAAATAAATACCTAAAGCTTGTCTTAGGTGAAAAACACCAAGGTCAGACTTGTTCTGTTTATCATTATTCATTACCAATGCAATGATAAAACCTATAATTGTAATGTAGCTTAAAATAGCTACTGTTTTTCCTTTATCGCTTTGTAGTTCCATATTGTTTTTTGTGCTAATTTATGATTTTAATTGAGTTTGGATATAACTAATGATTAACTCTTTTTCGTTTGGGTGAAACCATTTGTAATCGTTATTTCGATTAAACCAAGCAATTTGTTTTTTTGCATATCGACGAGTGTTTACTTTAATTTTTTCTACAGCTTCTTCAAGTGATAATTTCTTATCTAAAAAATCAAACAACTCTCTATATCCAACCGTTTTTAACGCATTCTCATTTCGATATTTTTCTACTTGTTTTACTTCTTCTAATAAACCATCTTTCATCATTAAATCAACTCGCAGGTTTATTCTGTTAAATAATTCTTCTTTATCCCGATTTAAAGCAATTTTAATAATTCTAAACGGTCTTTTTTGTTTTATACCTTGTCGTAATTCCGAGTAAGTTTTACCACTTAATATACAGACTTCGATGGCTCTATATAGTCGTTTTAGATTTGATAAATCTATTTCTTGATAAAAAATAGGGTCGAGTTGTTTTAATTTTTCTTGAAGTATTTCAATTCCATATTTATGATATAAATCTTCAAGGCTCTTTCTAATATGCTCGTTGCCTTGAGGTAGATCATCATCAAATCCTTCGCAAATAGCGTCAATATATAAACCTGAACCACCCGTTAAAATAACAATAGGGTTTTGTTTAAAAAGTTGAGGTAAAAGTTTTAAAACGTCTTGCTCAAAGTCGTTTACGTTATAAGGTGTATTAATGGAGTGAGAATCTACAAAATGATGTGTTACATTTTGCATTTCTTGTGGCGACGGCTTGGCTGTTCCAATGCTTAATTCTTTAAAAAATTGGCGAGAATCAGCGCTAATTATATCGCAATTAAAATGTTGAGCAAGTTCTACACAAAGACCAGTTTTACCAACTGCTGTAGGACCTGTAATAACAACAAGGGTAGGGTGCATTTTTAGTAATTACCTGATTCGTCGTAGTTTTCGAAATTATCAAAATCATCAAAGCCTTCCATCATATCATTTTCTGATGCTTCTTCATCAAAACCAGCTTTTTTTAATAATTCATTTGCAATTTCTTCCTCAGTTAAACCTGTGTTTTCTGAAACTTTAGGTGTGAATTCTCCTTGAGAGTGTACAACTCGAGGGTAAAATTCTGCAGTTTCTTTTACCATAATTTCTATCAATTCGATAAAGAAATTGGTCATATCTAAAAAATCGTAAGAATATAATAGATGTGCACCTATGCAATTGGTTTGAGTATTTACAGGTGTTTCTGCCATCACCAATATTTTTTCTTGCTCTTCATCTATGTTCATGTCAAATAAGGCAATTTCTTGCCCTTTTTCCCATTGGTCGTTGCTAGTGTAAAAAGAAGCCATTTGTGAATTATCAAATCCAAAAGCAGCAACTATCATTTCATGAAAGTCTTCAAAAGTTTGATTGCTTTTTACTTCTATATCTTTAAAGATAACCTCTTTAGCTTCAACTAGAACTCTAAATTTATAAATACTCATGGTGTAGTAGTTTAATCAAAAATCAAAATTAAGATTTATTTAATAAATAGCCTTTTCCTATATATCAACGGTCAATTTTAACTCTTTTCCTTTACTGAGCATAAATTTATAAGCGGCATCATAATTACTTTCTAACTTTCCATCTAAAATAGCTTCTCTTATAGCTGATTTTATAATACCTACTTCTTTACAGGGGCCAATATTAAATGTTTTCATAATTAACTCGCCAGAAATAGGAGGTTGCCAGTTTCGCATTTGGTCTTTTTCTTCAACCTTTTTTAACTTTGTTTCTACAAGTTTAAAATTAGCCATGTATTTTTTTACCTTTTCTTCGTTTTTAGACGTAATATCTGCATTACAAAGAATTAGTAAATCGTCAATGTCTTCACCGGCATCAAACAATAAACGTCTCATAGCACTATCGCTTACATCTTCTTTAACCAAGGCGATAGGCCGTAAATGAAGGCGAACTAATTTTTGAACGTATTTCATTTTATGGTCGAGTGGCAACTTTAAAGCTTTAAAAATACCAGGCACCATTCGAGCTCCTTTGTCTTCGTGCCCGTGAAAAGTCCAACCGTGATTTTCTTCAAAACGTTTTGTTGCTGGTTTGGCAATATCGTGTAAAATCGCAGCCCATCTTAACCATAAGTTGTTAGTGTTTGGGCAAATATTATCCAAAACCTTTATGGTGTGGTAAAAATTGTCTTTATGTCCTTTGTTTCCAATAAATTCAACTCCATGTAATTGAGCCATTTCTGGAAAAATAATTTCTAATAAACCAGTATTAAATAAATGTTTAAAGCCAATTGATGGAACAGGGGAGAGGATAATTTTATTTAACTCATCCGTAATGCGTTCTTTTGAAACAATTCGAATACGTTGTCTATTTTTTCGAATAGCTTGTAGCGATGCATCTTCAATGGTAAAATTAAGTTGAGTTGCAAAACGAATTGCACGCATCATTCTTAAAGGGTCATCAGAGTAGGTTATGTCTGGGTTTAATGGTGTTTGTATAGTTTTGTTTTCAATATCTTTTATTCCTCCAAAAGGGTCAAGTAATTCTCCAAAAGTTTTTTTGTTTAAACTAATTGCTAAAGCATTTATTGTGAAATCTCTACGGTTTTGGTCATCTTCTAATGTTCCATCTTCAACTATAGGTTTTCGAGAACCTCTATCGTACGACTCTTTACGAGCACCAACAAATTCAACTTCATAATCTTGGTAGATTAACATTGCTGTACCAAAGTTTTTAAAAACTTTAACAGTTGTATTTTTACCTATAAGTTTTGCAACTTTTTCTGCTAAATTTATACCTGAGCCAATAGCTACAATATCAATGTCTTTACAAGGTCTATTTAAAATAATATCTCTTACGAAACCACCAATAACATAAGCATCAACATTTAGTTCTATAGCTGCTTGTGATATAATTTTAAATATTGGATGTTGAATATGTTCTTTCAATGAAATTTACTTTTTGCTGAGCAAAAGTAAGGGTTTTGTTTAGATTAATTAAAAGGAGTTTAAAATAGAAAAGTTTTAAATTATTTAATAATTCTAGAAGAATGAATTACTCCTTCATTATTATTAATAATGATAACTTCATAAATTCCTTTGTTCCAGTCAGAAGCGTTTACAGTATTACTTTTTCCAGAAAAAATCAATTGACCTGTTGAAGCATAAACATTTACAATACAATCTTCACATAAATTAGATATAACTAAGTTGTCTTTAACAGGATTAGGATAAACTGTAATCACTTTTTCTTTATTAAAAACTACTGTTTTAATATCGCTGTAAGAATAATCACCATTAAAATCAGTTTGTTTAAGTCGGTAATAAGAAACTCCGGTTAAAGGTTGTTTATCTATATCTAAATATTTTAAGGTGTTGTTACTGTTTCCTGCACCTTTAATTTTATTGATTGCTTCCCAGTCAAAACCATTTTTAGAACGCTCAACGGTAAAATAATCATTATTAATTTCTGATGATGTAATCCAAGTTAAATCAACTTGATTATCATTAAGCTTTGCGTCAAACGAAATTAAATCAATTGGAAGAGGGTTAATCCCTGTTTTTGAACCAAAAGTTATAGGACTAAATGTATTAAATACAACTGTTGACATTACAGTACCCGCAGATGATGATCCTGCTGCTAATCCACCCATGTTTTCCCATTCACTAGTTCCTCCATCATAATGACTTACAACTAAATCGCTTAGGTCAGTAATGTAGTGATCAACACTATTCCAATATAAAGTAACCATTAATGAAGAGCTTCCTGCAACTCGTTCTAAATCCCAATAATCAACCGAACTAATGTGGTCTAATGAAGGGTCTATAACATAACGATTAATTGGCTCTGCTCTATGAAATCTTGCTTTAAATTCATCTGTAATTACACTAGGAGCAGACATTCCTATTGGATTATAATAACCAGCATTTCCTAAAGGGAAGGTAAAGGCATCATTACCAATTTTTAGAGCTTCTCCATCAATATGAGAAGTTACAGAGGCACCTTTCCAGTTCGTACCGTCAGTAAAAATGATTTCATTAACATCATTATAAATAATTCCATCAGTAAAAATTAATGAATCTGTAATACTCATAATTCCGTTACTAATTATTAACCCTTTTTCATTATTTACTTTTACATCATATATAGTTACAGGGGATGTAGAATTCCACTTAGAGGTATCAACACAAGTTCTAAATTCAACAAGTGCAGTGTTTGTTGTAAATGTCCCTGCGTTTGTCCATTCATCATAAATGCTTAAATGAGTATTACCGTTTAAAGTTAGGCTAGCACCATTTGCTACATCAATAGCATATACATAAGCATTGTTCGGTATAGTAGGATAGTTGCCCAATCCGGTAGGTATTACTGCGTTGTATCCAGAACGAGGTACACCAGCAGACCAGTTAGAAGGGTCATACCATACTGTAGATGTTCCCAACCATGTTGTAGAAGTAGGAGTAAAGGTTGGAGTAAAGTTTAGAGGTGGAGCATCAGTAATGGTAATTTCGTTTGAATTAATATCTGTAGCTGAACAATTTTGATAATCAGCTGTTACTGTACAAGTAATTACATCGTTTTGTTTTAATGTATCATTGCTATATGTAGGTGAATCTGTACCAACATTGCCCCCATTTAATTGCCACTGATAAGATGGAGTCGCTCCTAAATTTGCACCAGAAGCAAGAAAAGAACCATGAGTAGCACTAGCTATTTGAATATCAGAAATTGAACTTCCAACTGTATTTAAACTTGCATCTACGTATAAAGGAGGAGAAGGAACAACTGTACTTGTATAAATAATTGCTCCATTTTTTAAATATTCAACCGTATTTCCTGATACATTAATTCGTAACACATCATTTGTAGTGTAAGTTCCAAATGTACCTTTATTACTGCCATTCTCATAAATACGAAGTTGTCCTCCACTTATTAGATAAAAAGCATAATCAATATCTGTATAACTTACATTAATGTTAACTGCATTTAAACCAATCATTCTATTGGTATTGGTTTCAGTAGCAACAAATTGCATATAACCATTTGTGTTTATTTTGTTAAAAGAGAAAGCACCAGTATTCCATGAATTTGTTCCTGTAGATTTACTAATACTGTTGCCATTTTTATTCAACCCACCTGCAGATTCCCATTCTACATCTTCTACAGCAAATTGACATCCATTTCTTTCTGTATTTTCTTTAGTGATATAAAATGAAACAAAATCATCAAAAGGCTCCTCATTAATGTTAATTATGTTTGATGTAACTGTAGTATCACTGCATCCAGAAGTTCCTATTATTGAAAGAACACAGTTAATTATATCTCCATCAGTTAAAGATGTGTTAGAATAGTTTGGACTATCAGTACCTACATTACCACCATTTAATTTCCATTGATATGAAACAGCACTAGCTCCACTCACAAAAGCTGAAAAATTTCCATACATACCATTATAAACTGTAATATCTTCTATTGTTGCACCAACAGTATTTAAACTCATGTCAACATAAAGAGGAAGAGAAGGTGCAATTAAACTTGTATATATTACATTACCATTTTGTATGTATTTTACTTCATTGTCAATTACAACTATACGTAATGTATCTCCAGTAGAATAACTTCCCCAAGAACCTTTATTGCTACCGTTTTCATAAACTCTGATTTCACCACCATTAATTAAATAAAAAGCATAATCAATATCAGTATAACTAACATTTAAATTAGAAGCATTTAAACCTATCATTCTGTTAGTATTAGTTTCATTTACTACTGTTTGCATAAAGCCTCCATTTTCAACTTTATTATAAGAAAAACCACCAACATTCCAAGCGTTAGTTCCTGATGTTTTGGTTACATTATTAGAGCCATTTAACGTTAGCCCAGATAAACTTTGCCATGCCACATCTTCATTAGCAAATAAACATGAATTTTGAATAATTGAATCGTTTCGTATAGAGAATAATACATTACTTGTTAAGCTTTGTTCATTAATTAATATTCTATTTGAGGTCATAATGGTATCAGCCGAACATCCTATTGTGTTTTTTAAGGTTAGTTCACAATAAACGGTATCGTTAGCTGAAGTGGCTGTGTTTGTATAAATTGGGCTATCAGCACCTACATCAGTGCCGTTAAGTTTCCATTGATAGCCTACATCAGAAAACCCTGAAACGAAAGCTGTATAAATACCATAAGTCGTATTATTTACATAGATATCTTCTAATGTAGCACCAACCGTATTCAAGCTCATATCTACAAATAAAGGTAGCGTAGGTAAAACTAAACTGGTATAAACAATATTCCCATTTTGGATGTATCGTACTTCATTATCCACAACTGAAATTCGTAGAGTATCTCCAGATGAATAAGAACCCCAAGTCCCTTTATTAGTTCCATTTTCATAAATTCTTAGTCCACCACCATTTATTAAATAAAAAGCATAATCAATATCGGTATAGCTTACGTTAACATTTGAAGCATTTAAACCGATCATTCTATTTGTATTGGTTTCATTAACTACAGTTTGCATAAATCCACCATCTTCAACTTTATTGTAAGAAAAACCACCAGCATTCCATGCATTTGTGCCACTCACTTTTTGAATATTATTTGTACCACTAGTTAAGGTTAAACCAGAAATAGTTTGCCACGATACTTCTTCATAAGCATATTTACATGAAGGAGTTATGATAGAGTCATTTCTTACTGAAAAAATCACATTCTTTGTTGGTGTATTATCTTCAATAGTAATAATGTTTGACGTGAAAGAAGTGTCAACACCACAATCTTGCGTACCATTTATAGAGAAAAGACAAATAACGCTATCACCTGTTGTTAAGCTTGTATTAGTGTAAGTAGCACTGTTACTTCCAACATTTGCTCCATTTAATTGCCATTGATAATTTACATTAGAAAGACCTAATGTGTTTGCAGTAAACCTACCATAACCAGTATTGCTTACAGTAATTTTTTCAAGTGTTGCTCCTATAGTATTTAAGCTCATATCAACATATAAAGGAAGTGATGGAGCTATTAAGCTTGTATAAACAACGCTTCCATTTTGGATGTATCGAACTTCATTATCAATTACTGCAACTTGAAGGGTATCTCCTGTTGTGTATGCCCCCCAAGAACCTTTATTACTACCATTCTCATAAATTCTTAGTTCGCCTCCACTTATCAAATAAAAAGCATAATCAATATCCGTATAACTTACGTTTGCATTAGAAGCATTTAAACCAAACATTCTGTTGGTATTAGTCTCATTTACAACTGTTTGAGTGTAACCTCCATTTTCAACTTTATTCAGAGAGAATCCTCCAGTATTCCAAGCATTTGAACCTCCAATTTTTTGAACATTATTAGTTCCATTTTCATAAGCCCCCGATAGACTTTGCCATCTAATATCTTCATTTACATATAAACAACTTCCTTCTTGTACTGAATCATTTGTGATGTATGCTTGAATATCAAAATCAATTGGTAGTGCTTTGATGTTAATTGTATTAGATACAACACTACCTGCAGAACAACCTCCTAATCCTGGAGTTAGTACACATTCTAAATTATCGCCATCACTAAGACTGTTGGAGTATGTTGTTGCTCCTGTACCTACATTTCCACCGTTTAATTTCCATTGGTAAGTAGGTGAAGCTCCTGGATTAGCTTCATAGACAGTATATAAGGTTTCTGTTCCATTGCCAATTATAACATCCTGCAAAGTTCCGTTAACTGTATTTATTGATATATCAACAAACATAGGAAGGGTAGGAGTAGTTGCACTGGTGTAAATAATATTATTATTTTGGATGTAAAAAACAAGATTATTCATTACTGAAATTCTTAATGTGTCTCCTGCTGAATAATATCCCCAAGAACCCATGTTGCTTCCGTTTTCATAAATTCTTAGTTCACCTCCACTTATCAAATAAAAAGCATATTCTAAATCAGTATAACTAGTGTTTGAATTCACAGTATTTAAACCTATCATTCTGTTAGTATTGGTTTCAACAACAACAGTTTGCATAAAACCATTATTATAAACTTGGTTAGCAGATATAGCATCAGCGTCCCAAGCATTAACTCCACCAGGTTTAATTATGTCATTTTGAGCCGCAGAAGTACCTGTTAAATTTGTCCATACAACATTTTCTAAAGCATATTTACACGATTTATTGGCTGTAGTATCTCCTGTTAATGTAAAATAACATTGAGCATTAGCATTAGAAATCGAAAATATAGAGAGTATTATAAGGGCTAAATAAAAAGCACTTTTAGGGTAATTAATGTAGAAATTCATTTTATACAGTTAGATACGTATTATAAGCTACTAATATATGCAAATATACTTAGTATGTACTACGTGTAAGTACGTATTTAACAAGAAAAAGTTACGGTGTTATGTTCTTAACACTTGAATTTCTCCATTTAAAGCTAATTTTAGTACAGAAGAGGGTAG
>CAXBPN010000094.1:0-9074 GCA_963977515.1 uncultured Flavobacteriales bacterium | reverse complement strand
GTAAGGAAAGATGTTCCGAGCGGCATCGTCTTTGCGGAAAAATTGAAGAATGAAATTTTATCCGCAATCTGACAATAAAAGCAACCCCTTTGTTTATGGTTCGACAAGCTCACCATGACAAAGGACACCAAACTTTTACTAAGGATGACATGAGATTCTGGGTCAAGCCCGGAATGACGAAAAGGTTGTTTTTGTTAAGAATAAAGATCTTCTGTCTTCCATCCATCGTCTCTCGCAAGCGTCTGCTTGTGAAGTTTAATTTATAAAAATTCATCACTTCATTTTGTTGGACTCTTCGATAAGCTCAGAGTGACGATGATAAAATATCGTTCAGAATAACACCCCTCTTATCTCCCCTCAAGGGGAGAAATTCCTTCCCTTTGGGAAGGTTAGGATGGGCTACATATTTCTTCTATATTGTCCGCCAACCATAAACAAGGCATCCGTAATTTGCCCTAAAGAGCAATATTTACTGGCTTCCATTAGCAGTTCAAACACGTTTTCGTTTTGTACAGCTGCTTTTTGCAGTTTGCTTAATTGCTCGGCTACTACATTTTCGTTGCCTTTATGCAATTGTGCTAACATGTTTATTTGGTATTGCTTTTCTTCTTCGGTAGCACGTATTACCTCTTTAGGGGTAACCGTTGGCGAGCCTTTACTACTTAAAAAAGTATTTACTCCAATTATTGGGAAATCACCATTGTGTTTTAGTGTTTCGTAGTACAAGCTTTCTTCTTGTATTTTACTACGTTGGTACATTGTTTCCATAGCACCTAAAACTCCACCACGCTCAGTAATTCTATCAAACTCTGTTAATACTGCTTCTTCTACCAAGTCGGTTAATTCTTCAATAATAAATGCTCCTTGTATAGGGTTTTCGTTTTTCGCTAAACCTAACTCACGGTTAATAATTAACTGTATTGCCATTGCTCTACGTACCGATTCTTCGGTTGGGGTAGTAATGGCTTCGTCATAAGCATTGGTGTGTAACGAGTTACAGTTGTCGTAAATCGCATACAAGGCTTGTAGTGTAGTTCGTATATCGTTAAAGTCAATCTCTTGTGCATGTAAGCTTCGTCCACTAGTTTGTATGTGGTATTTTAGCATTTGTGCTCTTGGGTTAGCTCCGTATTTTTTAGCCAATGCTTTTGCCCAAATTCTACGAGCTACTCGTCCAATTACAGCATACTCTGGGTCAATACCATTACTAAAGAAAAACGATAGGTTAGGACCAAAAGCATTGATATCCATTCCTCTGCTCAAGTAATATTCTACGTAAGTAAATCCGTTACTTAACGTTAATGCCAATTGTGTAATTGGGTTGGCACCTGCTTCGGCAATGTGATAACCACTAATCGATACCGAATAGAAGTTACGTACACCTTCGTTAATAAAAAATTCTTGTACATCACCCATTAAACGCAAGGCAAACTCCGTAGAGAAAATACACGTGTTTTGTGCTTGGTCTTCTTTTAAAATATCAGCTTGTACAGTTCCTCTAACTTTAGTTAAAGTTTCTGTTTTAATTTTAGCATAAACATCAGCTGGTAATACTTGGTCACCAGTTACACCTAATAACATTAAACCTAAACCATCGTTACCTTGCGGTAATTCGCCTTGGTAGGCTGGACGAATAGTTCCTTTTGTTTTATATATTTCTGCGATTTTTGCTTCAATCTTAGCTTCTAGCTTATTTTCTTTAATGTATTTCTCACAGTTTTGGTCGATAGCCGCATTCATAAAAAAGCCTAACAACATTGGAGCAGGACCATTAATGGTCATACTAACCGAAGTCATGGCATGCGATAAATCAAAACCTGAGTACAATTTTTTAGCATCATCTAAACAGCAAATCGAAACTCCTGAGTTACCAATTTTACCGTAAATATCTGGTCGTAAATCTGGGTCGTTACCGTATAAGGTTACCGAATCGAAAGCAGTACTTAAACGCTTGGCAGGCATTCCTAAACTTACGTAATGGAAACGTCTGTTAGTTCTTTCTGGTCCACCTTCACCAGCAAACATACGTGTTGGGTCTTCACCTTCACGTTTAAACGGAAACAGTCCAGCTGTGAAAGGAAATTCGCCAGGAACATTTTCTTGTAAGCTCCAACGCAATACATCTCCCCAACCTTTGTATTTTGGTAAGGCAACTTTAGGTATTTGTAAGTGCGATAAACTTTCTGAATGTGTTTCGATTGAAAGCTCTTTGTCACGTACTTTAAACTTGTAAACAGGGTTTTTGTATTTTTCAATTTTCTCTTCCCACTGCTCAATAATTAGCATGTTCTTTGGGTCAAAATCTAGTTTAATTTTATCGAATTGAGCTTGTAAAACCTTTTGTAAATCAGCTTCTTCATCACCTAAAGTGTCAATGGTTCTTGTAATAGCATCTAGTTTTTCTGCAATGGCAACTTGCTCATCAACCCATTTATCATAACCTCTATTGTTTTCAGAAATTTCTGATAAATAACGTGTTCTACTTGGAGGAATAACATAAATTTTCTCACTCATTTCTTGTGTAACCTCAAAAGTAGAGTGGAGGTTAGCACTTGCTTTCTCCACCAATTGATCCATTATTACTTTGTATAAGGAGTTCATACCTGGATCGTTAAACTGAGAAGCAATGGTTCCATAAACAGGAACATCTTCATCAGCCATATCAAAAGCATTATGGTTACGCTTGTATTGTTTTTTTACATCACGAATTGCATCTAAAGCTCCTCGTTTGTCAAATTTGTTTAAGGCTACCACATCAGCAAAATCCAACATATCAATTTTTTCTAATTGAGTAGCTGCACCAAACTCTGGAGTCATTACATACAACGAAACATCAGAGTGGTCCATAATCTCAGTATCCGATTGTCCGATACCAGAAGTTTCTAATATGATTAAATCGTACTCAGCGGCTTTTAATATTTGTAAAGCTTCATCAACATGCTTACTTAATGCTAAGTTGCTTTGACGAGTAGCTAATGAACGCATGTAAACTCTATCGTTTTTAATAGAATTCATTCTAATTCTATCTCCTAATAAAGCTCCGCCTGTTTTACGTTTTGATGGATCTACAGAAACAATGGCAATGGTTTTGTCTGTAAAATCGATTAAGAAACGACGAACCAACTCATCAACTAAGGAAGATTTTCCCGCTCCACCAGTTCCTGTAATTCCAAGGACGGGTGTAACAACTCCTCCCGACCTCCCCGATGGGGAGGAGAAAATAGTTTCAAACTCATCATGTCTGTTCTCAGCAATAGAAATTAGACGAGCAATAGTATTTACGTTTTTGTTTTTGAGTTCAGCTTCTAATCTCCCTCCCTTTGGGAGGGATGGGGTGGGCGTATCACATAATTGTATCATGTCATTTATCATTCCTTGTAAGCCCATTTCTCGACCATCATCAGGATGATAAATTCTTGTAATTCCGTATTCGTGTAGTTCTTTTATTTCTTCTGGTAAAATGGTTCCACCACCACCAGCAAAAATTTTAATGTGCTCACAACCTTTCTCTTTCAATAAATCATACATGTACTTTAAGTACTCTACGTGTCCACCTTGGTAAGAAGTCATCGCAATAGCATTTGCATCTTCTTCAATGGCACAATTCACCACTTCTTCCACACTTCTATCATGCCCTAAATGAATTACTTCGCAACCAGTTGCTTGTATAATTCTTCGCATAATGTTAATTGCAGCATCATGTCCATCAAAAAGGCTCGCAGCAGTTACAATTCTTACTTTATTTTTTGGGGTATATTTTTCGATTTGTTGCATTGTATGTTTGGTTTTAAGCGTAGCGAAGTTAATCAAAAAGGTTTATCGTTCCAAAGCACTATTCTTTTAAAGTATTTAAAAAAACAAAGTAAATTTAAACGAAGATTAATTGATATTTATCGTTATTTTATATATTTTGGTCGTTTAATTATTGTAGATATAGAATGACAGAAACAAAAACGGCAAATATTTATATCGAAGATGATATTGTTTATCTTATCTATAAAGCAAAAGCAGATGTTGGTGTTGATGAAATTGAAGAAAATTTAAATGTAAAGACAAAAATGCAGCAAGGTAAAGCTATGAAAACTTTGGTTGATGTTAGAGAAGTTTGGCAGTATTCTAAAGAAGCTAGAGAGGTTGTAAGTAGTAAACGATTTAAAAAAATAACGATTGCTATGGCTGTAGTTGTAGGTTATTCTTTACCTGTAAAGATTATTGCTAATTTTTTTATGAAAATTAATAAACCTATTACTCCCACTAAACTTTTTAATAATAAAGAGACTGCTCTGAAGTGGTTGATTGATTATAAATAAAAATCTATTTAACTTTAATGATTAAAACAATTGATAACATAGAAACTTCTACAGCAACTATGAAATTCAAAAACAATATTTTATATATTGTGATAAAAGAAGATGCCGATGTAGATTTATTAGCGGTAAAAGAATCTGTTAAAGCTAGAAGAAAAATGCAGGGAGATGAGCCCGTCTTGGTTTTAGTTGACAGTAGAAAGATGTGGCAGTTAACTAAGGAAGCAAATTATTACTCGGCTTCTAAAGAAGTTGCAGAACTAAGTAAAGCAATGGCACTTTTAACCGATTCATCATTAGCGATGAGAATGATAACCAATTTTTTTATTAGAATGAATAGGCAATATGTACCAACAAAAATGTTTAACTCAGAAGGTAAAGCCTTAGAATGGTTGAATACTTTTGAGTGATAATTAGTTTTTCTATTAAATTAACTCTAAATCTGAGTTCAATTTTTAAAACCATTGTTAGATTCGACTTTTAAAATTGTATAGATATAAGATATTTTCATTTAGCTTAAATAAAAAAAACCGAAGCAGGTATCGCTTCGGTTTTTTTATATTTAGTAAAAACTCTGTATTATTCTTTAATGATCTTAATCGTTTTTGTAGGAATATTTTCGTGATTAATTGAAACGAAATATACACCAGCATTTAAACTTTCAGTAGATAGTGTGTAAGTAGGATTAGTTAAATTATTTTTGCTTATTGCCAACTTACCAGTAACATCATAAATGTTGATAGAAGAGTTATTTTCTAATCCATTAATGTTTAATAAATTACTAACGGGATTAGGGTATAATTCTAACGTAGTGTTATCGTTTTCATTTATTCCTGTACAAATATCAGCAGTTCCAGTTTGTGATTCAGAACAAATTCCAGTTGATCTCCACCCTTGAATTCCTGCTAACAATGTAACAGTATAGGTACCACTTGCAGCATAATTATAAGTCGGGTTTTCTTCGTAAACTAAAGTAGGACCATCTCCAAAGTTATAGATGTATGAAGTATCAGTATTTCCTAAATATGCAGCTAAGCTATACATTCTGTCATTTAAAATAGGAGATGATGTGTTTGTAAAAGAAACACTACCTCCACCAGTAGTTGGCATACAACCATCAACTGTAAAGTCAATAGTTACATCATAAGAAACAAAAGGTTCAATAATAAGATCGGCATCAAATGGATCTGATCCAAGAACTAAATTATAAGATCTAGTCCATGTTCCAAAAAGATTACCAGAAGATAACCATTCTTGGCCACCATCTCCAGCAGTGTAGCTATTATTAACTACAGCTATGCTATTTGGAGAATTATTATCAAGAACAATTACGTAAGGTTGATTAACAGTTACAGGACTAGAAAAAACAGCTGTTTTACCTAATACAGCTAATGATCCACCGCCAAAACTAGTATCAACAGGAACAGCAATAGAAGCTAGGGGAGAACCAGTAGGCATAGAGTCAGCACCAGCTAAGTAGATTTCAACATTAAGGTTAGCAGAAATACCACCAGTTGCATCAACTTTATATGCATAAAATGAAGCGCCATAAACTGTGATATCTTGAGGAGCATTAAAATACTGCGAAACACCTCGTGCAGAAGTTGCATTATTTAATTGAAGTCCAGCTAAACCAGTTGCTTTTGCATAGGTGTAGTCTAGTGTGTCATTGTTACAAGTTACAGTTCCTTTAGCCGTTGTAGTTTTACTTTCATATTTATCAAATTTGAGAGTTTTGTTAACAGGTTGTAATTGATTGTTAGTTTGAGCGGAAGTAGAAAATGCTAATCCACATACAAACAAAGAGAGTAATGTTTTTTTCATGATTTTTATGTTTTTAAGTTTCTCTAAAATTAAACAGTTGAATTTAAAAATATTGTTAATGTTAAATTTTGCAGGATTTAATTTATATATAACTATTATTTAAAAAATTAACTATTGTGCCTATATGTTTTTAATATAAATTACAAAAGCATTTAAAGATTGGCACTAGGTTTTTTATTGATTTGATTATGGATTACTTGAAACAAAAATAGTTCCCTTAAAGAAAAAGGATTAGAATGGTTAAAAGCTCGCAATATTAATAAAGAAAAGCCGCTCAATTGAGCGGCTTTTCTTTATTAATGTTTAAATAGATTACTGTTTAACAATCAATTGAGTAAAGTTGCTTCCGTCTATAGAATTTACTTTTACAACATAAACACCTTTGGCTAAATGAGAAAGATTAATGTTGTTGATATAAGAATTAGCCTGTTCAGTTAAAACTATTTTTCCAAGAGAATTAATAACTGAGATAGTTGTACCTTCTATTTCTTTAATAGAAACGTTAATCTCATCATTAAATGGGTTAGGGTAAACACTTGCATCTAAAATGTTGTTATTAATGTTGGCAATACCTACAGTTGAGTTACAATCCTTTTGATTAGGTAGCTGTAAGTTACTTGGGTTACAATCTAATATGTTGTATAAAAACATTGCTAAACTATCTTTATTGTTAGCCATTATCTGTGCATCAGATGCAAAAGGAGGGTGGTTTCCACCTGTGTATTCATCTAAATGATAGTAAATACCTAGATTATTTAATCTATCTTTTATGTTCCCACTCCCATATAAATATACAGGGGTAAAACCATTTAAAGGTTGACCATAACCATATTGTACAGTATTGTCATCATAAGCATGAGAACCATACCAAGGCACATCATTTTCGTTAATCCAATTCGTGTCAGCAACTCCACCAGCAAAACCAAAAGTACCATTACTTTTTGAGCAATAACCAGGATTTCCGCTACTTCCTTCAATTCCACCAATTTCACTGGCCCAAGTTTGCCATTGTGAACTTAACTCAGAAATATCATCATTATAGGTTAGGTTAATTCCTAAAATTCCACCAGCAGAAGTTCCTCCAATAAAAATTTGATCAGGATTTATTTTATAAGTATTTGTAGTTGCAGCATCTTGTCTAAAAAAACGAACAGCGGCTCTACCATCCTGTATAGCCATTAACACAACTTTAGTTGTCGTTTCTTCGGCAATTAATGAGAATGCACTAGGGGCAAGTCTATAATTTATAGAAGCACATACATATCCTTTTTTTGCTAATTCTGTTGCGAAATAAACTTGGTCGGGATCAGTTTTTGATCCAGCAGAAAAAGAACCTCCATGAGCTAAAATTATTACAGGTCTATTTGTTCCGGTATCGCCTTGGGGTTGATAAATATCCATATCTAAATTAATAGTATTGTTATTTAGATCTTGATTACTACCATATTGTACTGTTGTAACATCAATGGTTGTAAATATGTCGGCTTGATATCTTCCATCACATTGAGCATAGGTTTGATTTGCCGAAAATATTAAACAGGCAGTTATTAAGGAGTAAATTTTTTTCATAATAAATACAGAATTTAATTGTTAAAAAATGAAATAATAGTGTTAATAAATTGTGTTGGTGTTAAATATACGAAATATTGTTAATTATAAAAAAACTAATAAAGCTATAATCTTATGATAATTAGATTTCTAAATTGTTGTTTACTTTTACATTTAATGAGTCTTAACATTGGTAATAAAGTTAAATTTTTAAATGAAAACCTCGAAGGGGAGGTTAAAGCTATTTATCAGAATGGAAATATTTTAGTTGCGGCAAATAATGGTTTTGATTATGAATTATCAGTTAATGAAGTGATTGTAATTAATCATGATAATTCACATTTGTACCTTTTAGACAAAATCCAAGTAAAAGACAAAATTAAAATATTTAAACCTGAAAAAGTGGTAAGTGAAGGTTTTCTCGGTAAATATACAACGACGACTAAATATCAGTTCGAAAAAATTATTGAAATAGATTTACATTTAGAAGAGTTGGTAGAGTTTCCGATGAGATTAGATGATTGGCAACGATTGCATACTCAAATGAGCCATGCAAAAAAATGCCTAAATGCGGCGTTTAATCAGAAAATAAGAAAATTAGTTTTTATACATGGTGTAGGAACAGGAGTTTTGAAAACAGAACTAAGAAATTATTTGGCTGAGTTTGATAATCTTTCTTTTAAAGATGCTGATTATAGAGAGTATGGTGCTGGTGCAACTGAGGTATTTATAAAATAATTATAAAATCATTTCCTTAATTCTTAATTTTGGTTTTTACAAATCGTTCTATCGCGTTATACTTTATGTGTAATGAGGAAAGTCCGGACAGCAAAGAGCATCTAACCCGGGGAAACGCGGGGTGCAGTAATGTAACAGCTAGTGCAGCAGAAAATATACCGCCATACTTCGGTATGGTAAGGGTGAAAAGGTGAGGTAAGAGCTCACCAGTTATAATAGTAATATTATAAGCTTGGTAAACCTTTAGAGCTGAAAGATCAAATAAACCAAGGTTTGAGGGTTGCTCGCCCAAACTTGGAGGGTAGATTGAATGAGGGTAGAGGTAACTTTACTCCCAGATAAATGATAGAATTCCGAATTTTCGGGAACAGAAACTGGCTTATAGATTTGTAATTTATTAAAAAGCACCTTGAAAAACCAAGGTGCTTTTTTGTTAAGCACTAGTTAAATTAGGTAAATCAAATAATAAATACGACATTTGCAAAATCTTACCACAAGGTAAGCATATTAATAACAGCCAAATTGGTATAGTTATACTGGCGAAAATAGTCCCGCCACTTTCTATCATACCGGTTCGGTATAAAATAAATTAAATTAAATGACATTTAAAGAATTAGGTCTTGACGATAATATCGTTAGATCAGTAACGGATTTAGG
>CAXBPN010000093.1:0-9101 GCA_963977515.1 uncultured Flavobacteriales bacterium | reverse complement strand
CGAAAATGCTGATAAACTTAACAATGGTGATGGGCTTTATTTTATTAATGAAAATAATGAAGCTGACGGCGTTCAAATAAATACTGTTTCTAATGGAGTTGTAATACCAAACACATACAAAACCATTAAAGTTGGTACAATGATATACCGAAATTCAGATGCTGAATTTACAAAATTGGTAGAGCGTGAAGACAGTGCTATTCGTAAAATTGGTGTATCGCTTAATTTTACGGAAACTCCAGAAGGATTTGAGTTACAAGTAATTGATGAAGACGGACACCAAAGCACTTCGATTCTTGAAATTGAAAAAGAAGTTGCGAAAAATGAACAATCTACACTCCCAAATATTGAGAAAAACCTAAGCAAAACAGGAAACACGCCTTTTATTGTTGATGAGATTAATATCGAATTTTCTCAAAACTGGTTTTTACCAATTTCAAAAATAAACGACATCAGAAGAACGGTTTTAGAAAATTTGGTGGATATACGTGTAAAAGAATATCACGTAGAAGAATTTCAAATCACAAAAACAGACCACCCTTACCCTGTTGCTCAATTAGATTTTACGTACAATGTTGCCAATAAGCTTTCGAGAGCATTTTACAAAAGACACGGCGTTACCGAAATTGAAAAAGCATTTGAATTACAATGGGATCCTGGAAAGGCTCGTGTAATGGTTACCAAATATTGCGTTAAATACGAATTGGGTAAATGCCCTCGTTTTCAACGAGAAACAATGGGCGAAAAAGTAGTTGAACCATTAACGTTAAAAAATGGAGACAATGAATATAAACTTAAATTTAACTGCAAGCCTTGCGAAATGGAAATTTGGGAGAAAGATGCTGAGCTAGAGTTTGAAGAAGATGAGATTTAAAGAGTGTTTATTTTTTATAAAATCTTTAAGAAACATTCTTTAAAATTAACTCATTAAGATTACCATTATATACTTCCCACTTATCTAAAAAATATATACCATCTTTTTTTACTTTTTCTTCAGGATAATTAGTTATAGTTATTAATATTTTAAGCTTAGGGTATTCCTTATTTAAAAACTCTATAATTTTATTACCATTTATAATGCCCATCTTTTCTGGAATTAAAACAATATCTATTTCCTCTCTATTAAAAAAATCTAAAACATACTTATAATTACCAACCTCTCCCACTATTTCAAGATTGCTATTTTTTGAAAGAATTCTTTTTATTGCTAATCTAGCTATTGAATTGTCATCTACTATTAATATTTTAAATACTTTCGACATAAGCTTAGTTATTTTTTATAACTAATTTCTGAGAATATATTTTATCTTGATATATTATTTTATAAATATAGGTAGGATTATTCCAATCTGCTGGTGTAGTCCATTGTGCAAAAAGTGTATTTTCAGAACTTCCTGCACATAATGATGGTTCTGTTCCTAACGCATTAGCATTGTTAATCGTATAGGTTGTATTTCCTGAAATAAATGGAGCACTAGAACAATCATTAGTAGCAACTCCTCCCCCCGGCACTGAAGGTGTTGCTGAAGTGAGGCATAGATATCGAGAGTCGGTGCCGGGGTTTGATGCCCCTCTTGGTGTTATCAAAATTGTATAATGATCCCCTACTATTGTTGTCATATTATAGGTTATGGGAAAACAACCTAATCCATCAGTTCCTCCTGTTGTAGTCGACCCAACATTTGTGCCGTTTGTACAAGCTGTTCCAACTGTTAATGAAGTTTCACTACCGTAAAAATCACTCTGAGCAGAAAGATAGAGCTGTGTACACAATAACAGTATTAATATTATAATATTTTTCATGGCTAATATTTTTTTAATTTGACTCTCTTTTTGATGTTAAATAATTAAAAAAAATGATAGTGCTAACTTTTTTATACTTGGTAATTTTCAACGTTATATTTAGAGCAATTTTAAATTCAACACTGGTTATATTAATTTACCAGTGTTGAATATTCTAACACATTAATTAGATTTTGAATTGTTTATTATAATTTTTTTAGTGACTGTGCTACCTTCTTTTGTTTGAGGGTTAACAAAGTAAATTCCACTAACCTGATTAGATAAATCTAGTCTAATTTTATTATCTAATTTAGTTGTTAAGTGGTAAACTTGTTTACCATAAATATTCATAACAGATATGTTCGTAATGTTTAGATCCTTTTTATCCATCAATAATATAAATTTACCCGTACTAGAAGGATTTGGGAATAGTCGAAGATTATTGTTAAGTAATAAAGAAACATCATTAACATTTGTTGCTGTTCCTATTACAATATTACTATCGCAAACTGAACATCCATCTGCATCAGTTACACATAAGTCGTAACTACCAGGGCATTGGGCTATAATACTTGAAGTAGTATCTCCACTTGGTGCCCACTGATAAGAATAAGGTGCATTACCTCCAAATGGTGACGCTGAAATACCTCCATCACATGCTGTTGAAGATGATGCGTCAGTAACATTTGTTGAAACAGAAAGTGTTCCAGCTTGAGTAATTGTTACCATTGCTATTGTTTGACAACCATTAGCATCTGTAATAGTATCAAGGTAAGTCCCTGGACATAAACCTGTTGCTGTAGCCGTTGTTTGAACTGGATCTGTTGACCATTTATGATTATATCCTAAACCTGGAGTTCCTCCATAAGGATATACAGTTGCAGTTCCATTACAAGAGTCACACGCTGCAATATTTGTTTGAGACGTAGAATCTTGTAACAAATCTGGTTGAGAGATAGTAACTGTTGCTGTTGCAACACAACTATTCGCATCTGTCATAGTTACGGTATGTGTTCCTGCACAAAGATCATTTGGATTTTGAACAGTTTGTCCTCCAGGAGACCATGAATAAGAGTAACTAGGCAATCCTACTGTATTTACGGACACACTTCCATCACAAACTCCAAAACATGAAACATTTGTACTTCCTGTAACAGTTACTGAGCATTGAGCATATGCTCCTACTTGAATAAAAGTTGAAATCATTAAAATGTAAAGCTTTTTCATAACATTAAGTTTTTAGGGTTAATATAATTTTTGATAATTGTGTTATTTTTTTTTAATAATGATAATTAGCTAATTATTAGACATAGTTATAGCTGCCAAGGCTATTTTTATCTTTGGTATTTTAATAAATATTTTTAGTTGTTTTTAATCTCTAGACTGACAATAAGCTTAATTTGTCAATAAGAGGGAAAATTATTTAATCAATAAAAAAGTAATTTTTCATCGTTATTAATTTTATGGTTATTTAATTATTTTAAACTTGAGGCGTTGTCTGTTTTCTAATTCTAGTTCTAAAAAGTAAGTTCCTCTAGAAAAACCTGACACATCTATGTTTTGTTGATAATATTCATGATATATCACTTCTCCATTTAAATTATATATTCTTACATATTTAATCTCTAAATCAGATGAAAGTTTTTTTATTGTGAGTTCACTATTTAATGGATTAGGATAGACTGACACCTTACTAAATTGTTCTTTATTTTCATTTAGTCCAACGGGTAAAATAACATAAATATTAGTTCTGAATGAATCAATAGGATTAATTAATCCACTTGCTACTGGCCAAACAACAACAATATTACCTCCTAATTTATATCCATTTTGTGGTAAAAGTGTATCTGTAAATGGTATATTTAAAGAATCATTAGATAAGTTTATAACTGGCATTGATCCAACAGTATCAATTGAAGTTAACCCTGCTGAACTATCTACTCCTGCTAATAAATAAATAGTTCCCGTAAAAGGGGTGGGCAAAGGGTATAGTACCTTAACATTAAAATTTAATACTGATCCTTGAGGCAAAGTATCTTGTACAATATTTTGCTGTGTAATAAAAGAATCTATTGTAAGCTGAGCCTTTATTAGAAAAGGCAATAAGAGCATACAGCATATTGTTAATATTTTTTTCATGACTTCGATATTTTAATTATGATACTAATTTATGAAGTATAATTGAGTGTTTTTAATAAATTTAGTCAAATTCTTACGCGTTTAAAGTGAAATAAATTTTTAATAGGTTCAACTATGCTTGTTTTATCTGCACATCTTTAAGTTCCTTATTTAATCGTTTAATCTCTGGTAATTAAGTCGTTTTTGTGTTAACTTATTTCAATACGAGATAATGTTTTACAATACATTTCACGTACAAAAACATCTATCCAATACACTACAGAAAAACTGACAAAATACAACCCTTCTTTATTATGAAATTTATAATTTCTACTCATACAATAAAATTAAACTTTTGGTTAATACACCACAAGTTACGCTAGGCTAAACTTGCGGTAGCGAAGGATAAATTCAAATTAAAAGTCACTAATTAATTTTAGTGATTTTTAAAAAAATCAAATCGAAGACTAATCTAATTTTTTGTAATAATAAAGGGGTTCATCTATTAGCTCAGGATGAAAAATAGTTACTAAATCTTTTAAAATAAGTTGGGGATTAATAACTCCTGACTCCCAAAAGTCATTACCTCCTAAACTATTCACTCTTTTATTATTATTAAATAATTGCTGATTCTTTACTGCTTTAAAATTTTTGAATTTATGATCATACGCTATCACTTCATTTATTGTTGTGTAACTATTTAGGTTAATCCAATAATCTGAATTTAGCGATTTATCTATAATTACTTCTTTATCAACGGTAAAGTTTGATGTTTCTTGATTGTCTTTCCATAAATAATTAGCTCCTGCATCTCTCATTAACTGAGCTTGAAAAGACTCTCCTCCTGCTAAATACCAAACTCCATTCCATGGCATTCCAACAAATACTGAAGGCTTCGTTTCTACTTTACTAACAAAATTTTTCAACTCATTATACTCTTGTTCTATTTGTAAAAATATTTCTGCTGCTTCTTTATCTAATTCATAAAAAGCAGCAATAAACTTAATCCACTCTGCTTGTCCTAATGGATGGTTTTCCATGTATTCTGCATTCAGCACAACAGATAATCCTAACTGTTTTAGTTTGTTTAAGTTTTTCTTAGAACTCTCATTAATTCCATAAGCCATAAACACATCAGGTTTATTGTCAATTAGCATTTCATAATTCAATTGTTGCTCTTGTCCAATCTCTTTAATTATACCTTGCTTTATTTTCTCTTTAATTTCACTATTACTCACATAATCGCAACCAGAAATTGCCGTAATTGTATTGTTTTGGTTCAATTTATCTATAAAAGCAATATGAGTTAAGCTCATACAAGCAATCGATTGTATTGGTGTTTTTACAAAAACAGCTCCTTCAAAACCTTTAGGTTTTGTATTATCATAAAGTACATATTGATAGTTTGTTTCTTCTCCTTTCCAAGCATTACGTAATGTAATTACTTTAAAGTTTGAGTGTTGCTCTATAGTAAAACCCTTAGCGTATTTTACATCAACATAATTTACAGCGTCTTTAGGGTATTCTTCTTTGTTCGGTTCTTGCTGATAGCCACAAGAAAAGATAGAGTAAATAAATACAAGCAGAAGTGATGAAAGAAAATACTTCATTAAATTTAAATTAAGAGATTTATTTTTCGATAGACTCTAAATCCCATAAGGTTTCTGTAATGTTATATCCATTTTTAGAATAAAAAACACCACCCCATTTATAAAATGTTTTTTCATAAACATCAACATGAGTTCCAGTAACTTTTACTCGTGTTAAAATAATTGCATTACCAACCTCACTAGTTTCTTCTGTAATTCCTTGAGGATACTTATCTGCTAACTCTAAATTTTCACTCAAGTGCTCTTCCCCTTTATAAACATCATCAAAACTTACTGCTCTAATTTTATTAAACGATATTGCTTGTAAATCTTTAGAAAACTGTTGATCTAATTCTCTTTCTTTTTCAATCTGTTCTGCAAACCTTAAATGAAATTGAGATTTACTTTTTTCCATTTCAAGTTTATCTCTCTTTTCTTGTTCTATAATTTCTTTTGCTATTTGTCTAACCTTTCCATGTTTTTCAACCCTTTCTCTATCTATATTTGCTACATCCTGCTTATATCCCTCCAAATAAGCAGTCTTTTCATAATACTTTTTAACTTGTATTGCTTGTTTTTCATTTATATTAGTTTGATAAGCTTCAACTTCTCTAATGTTTTCCTCTCTCCATACATCAGCTGCTTCTATTTGGCGTTGCTCAAGGTTTTTTAAAGTCTCTCTGTATTCATTTAATTGAGCCACATTAAGCTCATAATATTTAGAACTCTTTAATTGTTGTTTATGCAGTGCTGTAACTAAATCAACCAAACTATCTCTATTGTATTGTCTTTTATTTTTTGAGGCTTTGATTAAAATAGCATTTTGTTCATCCAATTGCTTTTGATATTCTTTTAAATTAATCTCTCTTTCTTTTCTACGTTTTTCCGCTTTCTGTATATCATTCTGAATTTTAATATACATTTCATCTAATTCCTTTTCATTATTAGCTCTCCTAACCTCTGCCTTTTCTCGTATTATAATCTTATTTTCATTTACATTATCTGCAAATGTGTACAATTCATTTATTTTATCTTCTAGTTGTGCATCCTTACTTTTGTCAAACTCTTTAATTCTTTTTGCTGTTAAAATAATTTCTTCTTTTGCGTTTTGTCTTTTACTTTCCGAATCAGAAATTAAATTTTGCTCCGCTTCATTGTATGATTTAGCATACTCCTCTAATTCTTCTTGATTTTGTATCCGGTATTTATCTTTCTCTTCATTTTGAGCATTACGTTCCTTATCAAACATTATTAATTGATCTCTAGTCGCCTTAATCTTTTTATCTAAAGTGCTTACTCTATCCTTTTCAATTTCTAATTGCTCATTCTTTTCATTTTCAATGGATATTGCTTTATCCGCATCTCTATTTTTCAACAATTCAGCCATCTTTTTTTCTATCTCTCTTTCTTTACTATCATCAATTTTTGCTCTAGGTCCATTAATATTATTTGACACAGTAATTGTTTCATCTTTATCTTCATTCATTCTTTTCTCTATCTCAACTAACTGTTCTTTAGGGTATTTTTCATCATTATATAAATTTAGTGCTTGTTCATATTTATACTTTGCGTCTATATATTTGTTAAACTTAAATAATCTATCTGCTTCATAAATCAGCTCATTGTAATTATCTCTCTTTTGTTTTTCAGCTATTAACGCTTGTTCTTTTGCTTTATCATTTTGAGCCAACTCAGCTAATAATTTATTTATTTTTGTTATTTGTTCTTTTGGATACACCTCACTAGGCATAATACTTGCTGCAGCATTGTATTGATCCAAAGCTTCATTGTATTTTTTATCTGAAAGCAAATCATTTGCTCTTTCAATTATTGTATTGTACTGATTTAATTTTTGTTGCTGAGCATTATTTGTTAATGTTATTTCTTCTTGCTCACTTGCTAACTTATCTAAAATAATTTTTATTTCTAATAATTTATCTTTTGGATACTGCTCGTTGGCTTTCACTCCTAATGCTTTATTATAGTTGGTTTTAGCTTCTTCATAATTCTTATTATTAAAATTATTATCTCCAGCTGCTATTAAACTTTTATATTTTTCTTCTCTTTCTTTTTCAGCCATTGCTGCATTCTCTTTCTCGGCAGCCATTTTAGCCAACAAATCATCTATTTCTGTAATTTTTGTTTGTGGGTAAGATTCATCTGGTAATATTGCTGATGCTTCAGTATATTTACGTTTTGCCTCCTCATAGTTTTTTGAAGCAAGTTCTCCATCAGCTTGAGCTACTACTGCATTATAATACTCTTTTTTCTTTTTCAGAGCTTCGGCAGCCAATTTATCTTCCTCTTTTTGTAGAGCAAGTTCAGCTAATAATTTTGTAATCTCATTAATTTTATCTTTCGGATACTGTTCTTCTTTTTTTATTGCTGAAGCTCCATAATATTTCACTTTAGCATCTTCATAATTTTTAGCATTAAAAGCTTCATCAGCCTGAGCAATTAAGCTTTTATACTGTTGCTCTTTTCCTTGTAAAGCAAGAGCTACAGCTTCCTCTTCGGCTTTCTTTTTCGCAATCTCAGCCAATAACTTATTTATTTCTGTTATTTTATCTTTAGGATATTGCTCACTCGCCTTTAACCCTACAGCTTCGTTGTAATTGGTTTTTGCTATTTCATACTCTTTAGCTGTAAAACTTTTATCGGCTTTAGCAATTATGCTCTTATACTTTTCATCTCTTTCTTTTTCAGCCATTAAAGCTGACTCCTCTTCCGCTTTTTTTCTAGCAATTTCTGCTAAAATATTTTCAATTTCTACAATTTTATCCTTCGGATATTGTTCATTATTCTTCACTTCTATTGCTTTCTTGTAAGAAGATACAGCATTCTCATATTTTTTTGCAGTTAAATTAGCGTCAGCTTCAACAATTAAGGCTTTATACTTTTCTTCCTTTTCTTTCTCAGCTTTAGCAGCAGCTTCCTCTTCTGCTTTTTGTTTTGCAATTGCAGCTATAGCAGCTTCAATTTCTTTCAATTTATCTTTAGGGTACTGCTCTTCTGCTTTAATTTTAATTGCCTGATTATAAGCCGTCTTAGCTTCTTCGTATTTTTTTGCTCCAAAATTATTATCAGCAAGTGTAATAAGTTGTTGGTACTGCTCTTCTTTTGCCTTTTCTTCTGCCGCTTTTTTGGCTAAATCAGCTAAAACAATATCTATCTCTTTAATTTTATCTTTTGGGTATTGCTCTTCTGCTTTTAACTCACTCGCTGATTGATATTTTGCTTTCGCTTTTTCATATTCTTTTGAGCTTAACAAACCATCTGCTTCAGTAATCATTTTTTGGTATTGTTCTTTCTTTGCCTTTTCTTCTGCTTCTTTCTTCGCTAGCTCAGCTAGTAAAGCAGTTATTTCAGCAATTTTATCTTTCGGGTATTTTTCTTCTGTTTTTATCTCACTAGCCGATTGATATTTTGCTTTCGCTTTTTCGTAATCTTTTGCACTTAACAAACCATCTGCTTCTGTAATTATTTTTTGGTACTGCTCATTTTTTGCTTTCTCTTCAGCTTCTTTCTTTGCTAGTTCGGCAAGTAATGTTTTAACCTCTGCAATTTTATCTTTTGGATATTGTTCTTCTGCTTTAATTTTAATTGCAGCTT
>CAXBPN010000092.1:0-9115 GCA_963977515.1 uncultured Flavobacteriales bacterium | reverse complement strand
AGTTACCATCAAAACCTATTCCTGATAAATCTACTGTAGAACCATTGCTTAAACTTAAATTGCTACCAGATAATGAAATATCTTGTAATTCATTTAATGGATCGGCATCAGCATCGTTTACAGAAAAAGAACCTCCTGTATTAGATAATGTTACAATATCTAATGTCTTTGATAAGGTTTGTAATTCATTAGTTACCGAACCATCAATTTCTACATCTAATTTATTATTCCAATTAGTTATATCTAAGGCATTGATTCCATTGGCAACAGAAGCTCCAAATATTGGGTCTGTTTCAGTATAATTAACAGTTCCTGTAAAGTTATCGGCAGTTTTAGCATGCAGTGCATAAGGCACACTCATTAATTGTGTTGTTCCAGTAATGGTATAAGTTGTTCCTCCTGTCGGATCAGTTTCAGTTAGAATAAAATAAGGTCCATTTGCCCAATCAATCGTTGCAAATGTTCCACTTACGATAGTACCACTTCCTATTTCTACACTTACCAACCCATTTACATTGCTTGTTGTTGTTTGAGTTTCTACATACACAGCTGTACCTGATGCACTTCCTTGCAAAATACTAATTTGCATACCTACAGATTGACTAGTTACTAATACATTACTAGCATCTCTAACTACCGCTTGGTAACTCATTTTTTCTGGGGCTTGTGCCCACATTGTTGCAACTAATAAAATAGCTGCTACTGTTGTTATTATTCTTTTCATATTTTTTTATTTTATGATTGTTGTTTTTAATTTTTAATTATCTGGAATGTTTTTATTAATAGTTTGTTATTATTTACTCGTAAAAAATAAGTAGCTCTTGATAAATGCTCCATTTTAATGGTTACACTATTACTAATCAACTTGTTACTTTCCAAAAGTTTTCCTTGCATATCATACAGTTCAAAGCTTAAATCTGAAAAGCTATCATCTTCTACTCTAAGCATCAAATTATCTTTTGTTGGGTTTGGATAAGCAGTTAATTCAATTTGTATTTCAGGCATATTATCTACTCCTGTTACAGTTGAAATTTCGTAAGGCTGTTGTACTCCTTGAGCTATAGAACCGTTTGTTCCTGTATTGGTGGTATAAACTACTTGCCCTACTGAGTAAGCAACTGTTCCACCACTACCAGAAGCATCTCCTCCAGTCGCAGGAACTGTCTCTTGTGCAAAGAGAGAGAAAGGAATGAATAGCAATAATGTTAATTTTAGTTTTTTCATCATTTTTTGTTTTTAAAGTTTAATTATTTTGTTTCTAATCAAGTTATATAAACTACCCCATACTCAGCAGCTTGTTCTCGTTTTATTTCTATTGGCTCATTGGCAAATTGAAGCTCTATTTCATTCCATATTTGCTTTATAAAAGCATCAACTTTCTGCCTTTGTTTGGTTATCTCAATATGATTGTTTTTAAACAACATTTCTATCTCTTCTAATTCACCTCTTACACTTTCTGTTTTTTCTTTAATCTCTTTTATTTTTTTATGATTTGGATGAGAAATAGATTCAATTCCTTTTTTAACCCTTTGGCTCTCTCCCTTAATAATATTATTTGCCCACTCTATTATATCTAATTCTTTAGCCAATAATGGAATTACACCTGTATTAACCTGTAAATTGAATAATAATCTACACTCCTTAGCGATATCCTCTCTATCTATAGCAAAATTGAATACTTGAAAAAAATGAGAAACATAAAGTTTTAATTTTATAAGCAACTCTCTTTTTCTTTTATTCAATTCAACTCTCTTTGAGACATAAATCTCTCGGCACTCAATTAACCCCCCGAACACCTCTTTTAAATCTAAAATTGTTTCTTTATGATTAAGTAATACCACACAATCATCAACCAAAACCATATCACTAAGCTTAATTAAGGCTGTTATTCTTGCCTTATCTGTATTTGGTAATCTCCTGTAAGCCATTTATTTGTACGAAAATATGTTAAACTAGTACTAGTAATTCCGAATAGCTTTTGTTTTATTCTTAACTGCTACTATTCGCATTCCGAACACGAATACTAAAGCTAAATTAGATGTCCATTCGGTTCTAATAATCTTCTTTTTGTGAATGGATTTATTATCTTCGTGAATGAATCTATTTTCTTTGTGAATGAAATATTTATCCTTTCTCTTAATATTATTATTATCTCAATTTGTTGAAGCAAGAACAATTATTGATTCTCTTACAACTGAATTAGAAAATTATACAAGAAACGACACCAATAAGGCCGAGCTTCTTCAAAATTTGGCTTGGGAATACATGCGTGTTGACCCAGATAAAAGCATAGAATGCTCAAATAAATTAATAAAGCTTTCCAAAAAAATTAACTACCCCATGGGTGAGGCTAATGGCAATAGTAATAAAGCAACAACACTTCAATATCTTGCTGAATATGATTCTGCAATTTATTATCATGAAAAAGCATTAGAAATTAGAAAGAAAATTAAAGATGACTATGGCGTTGCTGTAAGCTATAACAACTTGGGTATTGTATCTACACATCAAAATAAATTTGAAACCGCACTGAAATTATGGTTAAAAAGTGTTGCAATAAAAGAACAACTTTTGCTGAAAGAAGATTCTGAAAAACTTAAAATAAGTATAGGTTACGCTTATGGAAATATAAGTAGTTTATTTTCTAATATGGAAAATGATAAAAAAGCACTTGAGTACATCCAAAAATCATTTGTTATTCTTAAAAAAACGAATGATAAATGGGGTCAAATGATGGGCTATGGAAATATGGCTAATGAGTTAAAAAAAGCTGGCGATTTTAATAAAGCTTTTTTACACTATGACACTGCAATAGTTTATGCAAGAGAGTTAGAATCGACCTTCGATATTTCTCTTCACCTTTTTAATTATGGTGAAGCATTAGCCGAATTTGGAAAACACAATGAAGCTGAGAGCAAAATTAATGAGGCTTTAATTTTACAAAACGAAATTGAAGATTACGAAGGAATAGCTCTTTCTTATATGGTTTTAAGTGGCATTAAAAAAACTCAGAACAATAAAACACTAGCAATAGAATATGGAAAGAAAGCATTAGACTTAGGTCTTCAGTACAAATTAGTGATATATTACGAAGAGTTTCATCAAAACTTAATAGATATTTACAAAGAGGTTAATTTATATGAAAAAGCTTTTAACCTTTCGGAAAGCAACGCAGCATTACAAGATAGTTTGAGAGAATTAGCTAAAGAAGAAGATTTAGCTGAGCTAGAAGCGAAATACAAAGGAGAGAAAAAAGAAAAGGAATTAATAGAACGTGAACGTGAACTTTCTATTTCGATGCTTGAAAACAAGAATCAACAATACTTTTTAGTAAGTGCTATTATAGTCACTATTTTAATTATCATTTTTGCCTTAGTTATTTATTCTCGTCTAAAAATTACTCGCCTACAGAAAGAAATTATTGAACAAAAAAATAAAGAAAATGAATTGTTGCTTGGAGAAATTCATCACCGTGTAAAAAACAATTTACAAGTAATTTCTAGTCTGCTTAGTTTACAAGAACGAAGCATTGATGACGTTTCTGCGAAAGCTGCTATTTTAGAAGGGAAAGAGCGTGTGAAATCGATGGGATTAATCCATAAAATGTTATATCAAAACGATAATTATGCGGGTGTAGAAATGGATGATTATGCTCAGCAATTAATTTCTAGCCTTTTAGATAGTTTTGGAATGAATGATTCTAAAATTAAATTAGACATCAATTTTTCTAAACTTAAACTAGATGTTGATACGGCAATTCCTGTTGGGTTAATAATTAACGAGCTTGTTATCAACTCTTTAAAATATGCTTACGATAAAACATCAAGTCCTCAATTAAAAGTAAATTTATCAGAAACAAGTACCGAATTATTGTTAGAAGTGGCTGATAATGGTTCTGGAAATGCAAATGCCTTAATCAACTCTAAATCATTTGGTATGAAATTGATTAAATCTTTATCTAGACAATTAGGCGGTAGTATGTCTATAACCGAAGATGAGGGCATAAATATCAAAATAAATATTACCGATTATAAACTAGTTTAGCAATGGCAATTAAGGTTTTAATAGTTGAGGATGAAGTTTTAGTAGCCGAAGAAATTGCTGCTGACTTAGAAGATTATGGTTTTTTAATCACAGATATTGCCATATCTAGTAAAGAGTGTCTTGCCGCAATTGAAAAGGATACGCCGCATATTATTTTAATGGACATTAATATTAAAGGCGAGAAAGATGGAATTGAAACTGCTGCTATTATTAAAAAAGAACACAACATTCCCATCGTATATTTAACTGCAAACACGGATAAAAAAACAATAGAAAGAGCTTTAGAGACAAATCCGAGTGCTTTTATAAGTAAACCCTATCACAAAAAAGATTTAAGTATCTCAATTGAAATTGCTTTTAATAAACACAATGAGAATTTACTTGTAAATCAACCATTAATAAAAGATTCTTTTTTTGTTAAAAATGGCGATTTCTATACAAAAATAAATACAGAAGATGTTAATTATATTGAGGCTGACGGAAGTTATTGTACAATACATACTTCTGCCAAACAATATACTATTTCTAGTAATTTAAATCATTTTCAAAACAATCATAACAGCCCTATTTTTGTAAAAACTCATCGCTCATACATTATCAATATTCAGAAAGTGGAAGCTTTTAATCCAGAGTCAGTAATAATCAATGGAACCTCAATCCCTATTAGTAAAGCTCACCAAAAAGAAATTATAAAGTTTTTCAATAAACTTTAAAGTTTTCATTTTCACGTTTCTTACCTTTGAGACAAATCATTTTACTAAGTGATTTAAAATAAAAATTATGGCATTAAGACAATCATTAAGCTTTAAGCTTCAGCAAAAACTTTCTCCTCAACAAATACAGTTGATGAAATTACTTCAACTACCTACTATTGCGTTAGAACAGCGAATAAAAGAAGAAATGGAAAGTAATCCTGCTTTAGATGAAGGAAAAGAAGAGGAAGAAGAAGACATCAATTTCAGCAATGATGAAGATTATGATGATAAAGACAAAAGTGAAGCTGAACAAGATTTTAATTTTGATGATTATATAAATGGTGATGAAACTCCATCATACAAATTAAACACAAACAACCACAGTAAAGATGATGAAGAACGTCAAGTCCCTTTAAGTGGTGGTGATAGCTTTCAAGAATTGTTAGAAAAGCAACTCATCATGTTTGACTTGGATGATGATGATTATGAAATTGCTCATCATTTAATCGGGAGTTTAGATGAGTCCGGGTATTTAAGAAGAGATTTAGTATCTATTGTTGATGATTTAGCTTTTACTCAAAACATCATTACCGATGAAGAACATTTAAAGTTAATTCTAAAATTAATTCAACAGTTCGACCCTCCAGGAGTCGGTGCAAGGTCTCTTCAAGAATGTTTACTACTTCAACTAAAACGAAGTAAAGTAAATTCTTTATTATTAATGAACGCCAAAGAAATTTTGGAAAACTATTTTGAAGAGTTTACTAAAAAACATTATGACAAAATAGTAGATCGTTTAAACATTACTGAAGAAGATTTAAAAGATGTAATTACAGAAATACTAAAACTAAACCCTAAACCTGGGAACTCATTAAGTGATTCTACAAAAGTGGTTCAGCATATTATTCCAGATTTTTTATTGACTATTGTTGATGACCAGCTTGAATTACAATTAAACAGTAGAAACTCACCTGAGTTAAAAGTAAGTAGAGAGTATTCTGAAATGATGAAAGGCTATAAAGAAGCCAAAGAAAAACCTTCAAAATCTCAGAAAGATGCCTTGATGTTTGTGAAGCAAAAATTAGATTCTGCCAAATGGTTTATTGATGCGATTAAGCAGCGTCAAATAACCTTGATTACAACAATGGAAGCAATTATTGACCGTCAAAAAGATTACTTTTTAGAAGGTGATGAAACTTTAATTGTACCCATGATTTTAAAAGATATTGCTGACGAAGTTGATTTAGATATTTCTACAATTTCACGAGTTGTAAACAGTAAATATGTGCAAACTCCTTATGGTACATTTTTATTAAAAACATTCTTCTCAGAATCGTTGAGTACTGATAGCGGCGAAGAAGTATCGAGTAGAGAAGTTAAAAAAATATTGCAAGATGCCATTGAGGATGAAGACAAGAAAAAACCTTTAACTGACGAAAAGTTATCTAAACTTTTAAATGACAAAGGTTATAATATTGCAAGAAGAACGGTTGCAAAATATAGAGAACAATTGAATATACCTGTTGCTCGTATGCGAAAAGAATTGTAATGGAGAAAATAGCCAAGATTATCTCTTATTGTTTTCAACCTTTAATAATGCCAACATTAGGCTTATTAATCTTTTTTAATTCTAATTCGTACATCAATTATGCAATCCCTAAAGAATTAAAAGATGCTGCCTTAATTTTGGTATTTATGAGTACACTTGTTGTGCCTGTAATTATTACTTTATTATTATTGAATAGAGGTTATATTACTAGCCTAGAAATGCCTACAAGAAAAGAACGCATTCTACCTTATGGTTTTACTATTGCTTTTTATATGTTTACCATATACATGCTTAAACAAGCTCCTATTCCTCCTTTAATTTATGATTTTATGACCGGAGCGGTAGTTTCAGTTATCCTAGCTTTTTTTATTAATATGAAATGGAAAATTAGTGCTCACATGACTGGTATTGGCGGTTTATTAGGTGCATTAATATCAACATCAATACTCCTTGAAGTAGATTTGATTTCTTACGTAATACTTGCCATTTTTGTGTCAGGACTTGTCGCTTCTTCTCGATTAATTTTAAAAGCACATACGCCTTTACAACTAATTGCAGGCTTCTTTCTTGGTATTACTTGCCAAGTAATCTCTATTTATTTCTAAAATAACAACCCTGAAAGGTTTTAAAAACCTTTCAGGGTTTGATGGTTTAAAAAAACTCTTCCAAAGTTTAAAACTTTAGAAGAGTTAATTTTTAGACATAAAAAAAGCCGCTACATAACTGTAACGGCTCAAATAAATAAGTTTACTTAGTATTCATCCTCATTAAAAAAGAAGTCCTCTTTGGTTGGATAATCGGGCCAAATTTCTTCTATTGTGTCAAAAGTTTCACCTTCATCTTCTAGTTCTTGTAAATTTTCTACAACTTCTAATGGTGATCCCGTTCTTATTGCAAAATCAATAAGTTCATCTTTTGTTGCCGGCCAAGGAGCGTCTTCTAAATGAGATGCCAATTCTAATGTCCAATACATAGTTAAAATTTTTATAAATTAATATCTTTAATTACTCGCTGTCCCCCGAGTTTTTAGATTTACGCAAAAATATATTTTTTGTTCACATAAACAACAAAAAATAATAAACAACTGTTAACAACTTCAAATAGCTTGCTATTATTACATTCTAGCCACCCAAGGTATTTCTTTTGCACCGAAATCAATAGTTAATTTTCTAGACAACACGAATAAATAATCAGATAATCGATTTAAATATTTAAAAGTTAGCTCACTTACCTCTTCTTCTTCCGATAAATGAATAACTAAACGTTCTGCTCTTCTACAAACACAACGTGAAATATGACAATATGAAACCGTAGTATGCCCTCCAGGCAAAACAAACGAACGCATTTCAGGTAATGTTTCATTCATTCTGTCCATCTCTTTCTCTAAAAGTTCAATATCACTTTCTAATAACTGTGGTACTTTAACCTTTACATTTCCTGGTTCCGTTGCTAAAATTGAACCTAATGTAAATAACCTATCTTGAATTTCGATTAAAGTTTCAATACTCTGTTTATCAATTTCTTGATCACGAATTAAACCGATGTACGAATTTAACTCATCTACCGTACCGTAAGCTTCAATTCTAATGTGATGTTTTGGTACTCTTTTTCCTCCAAATAAAGAGGTTTGACCCTTATCACCAGTTTTTGTATATATCTTCATAATTTGATATTAACTATTTTAACAAAAATATTCATTTAAATATTACTTTTTAATACTTGAAACATTAGTTTTGCACTTATGACTACACAAGAACAAATAAAAGATTTAATTGATCGCCTGGCTGCGTTGAGGGGGTATCTTTGACGTGGATAGCAAACTAATTCAACTCGAGGAAGAAGAACAAAAAACTCAAGACCCAAATTTCTGGGAAAATCCTAAAGAAGCAGAGAAACAACTCAAAGTAGTTCGAAACATTAAGATTTGGACAGATAGTTATTTCTCAGTAGGTGCTATAATTGATGACTTACAAGTCCTTTTTGATTTCTATAAAGAAGGAGATGTAACTGAGGAGGAAATGGATGAGCAATATGAAAAAGCACTTCAAAAAGTAGAAGACTTAGAGTTTAAAAACATGCTTAGTGCTGAGGAAGACAGTTTAAGTGCTGTGCTTCAAATTACTGCTGGAGCTGGTGGTACCGAAAGTTGTGATTGGTCTTCGATGTTGTACAGAATGTATAACATGTGGGCTGAAAAAAATGGATATAAAATTAAACTACTTGATTACCAAGATGGTGATGTTGCTGGAATTAAAACAGCTACCATAGAAATTGAAGGAGAATTTGCTTTTGGTTACCTTAAAGGAGAAAATGGTGTACATCGTTTAGTTCGGGTTAGTCCATTCAATTCTCAAGGAAAAAGAATGACTTCATTTTCTTCTGTTTATGTTTATCCTTTAGTTGACGATACTATTGATATCAATATAAATCCTTCTGAAATTAAATGGGACACCTTTAGAAGTGGTGGTGCTGGTGGACAAAATGTAAATAAAGTTGAAACGGGTGTTCGGTTACATCATGCTCCTTCTGGAATTGTAATTGAAAACACCGAAACACGTTCTCAATTAGGAAACAAAGACAAGGCAATGCAGTTACTTAAATCTCAACTTTATGAAATTGAATTAAGAAAAAGATTAGAAGCTCGTTCTGAAATTGAAGCTGATAAAAAGAAAATTGAATGGGGATCTCAAATTAGAAGTTATGTACTTGATGATAGAAGAGTAAAAGATCATAGAACTAATTATACAGTTAACGATACCGATAAAGTTTTAAACGGAGATTTAGATGGCTTTTTAAAGGCTTATTTAATGGAGTTTTAATGAGGTTG
>CAXBPN010000091.1:0-9141 GCA_963977515.1 uncultured Flavobacteriales bacterium | reverse complement strand
ATGGGATAATGAATATTTACGGAAGGTTATGATAATTTAGATGCGTTTGCCCTGGCTATAAACTAAAAAGTAACAGGTTATAGAAAAATAAATTAGGATAAAATGATTTATTATTATTATTTTTGGACTTTACTAATTAATTACATCCAAACAGGAATGAAAAAAGTTTTAATCGCCTCAGCTACTCTTTTTTTTATAGCTTTAGTTTATTCTTCATGCAAGTCTCATGAATCATGTCCTGCTTATGGTAAAGCAGAAACATCTAAAAGTGTACGTGCTTAATTAACCATGAATTGGTTAAAATTAGAATCTTTAGCTACGCTAAACGAAATTATTTCAAATTCTTTTCTTCCAGAACATAAAGCATTTGCTATATTTAAGCATAGCACGCATTGTCCTGTTAGTTTTGCTGCAAAATCTAGGTTAGAATTATCGTGGAAATTCGGTGTTGAACTCCCAATTTATTATTTGGATTTAATTGAATATAGAGAAATCTCTAATCAAATTGCTAGTCAATTTAATGTTACTCACCAATCACCACAACTTATTGTGATTAAGGATGGGAAATGTATTTATCATGCATCTCACATCAGTATATCTGTAAAAGAACTTGAAAAAGTTATTTAAAGTTAAATGTAATTGTTTGTTTAATGTCAGGATTTAGGCTTAAAGCTACTGGACACGTTTTTGCTGCATTTTTCAAAATTGTTTTCTCTTTTTCAGAATAAATGGTATTACCAAAATTAAACGTAACAATTACTTCACTAATTTTTCTTGGACTAGCTGACATTACTTTAGTTATATCTGCCTCAACAAAGTTTAGATCAATATTACTTGTATTTGCCTGAATACCCATAATTGTAATCATACAACTAGCTAAAGCAGTAGCAACCGTATCAGTTGGAGAGAATTCTTCTCCTTTGCCTTTATTGTCGGTAGGTGCATCGGTAATTATTTTAGAATTACTTTGTGTATGAGTAGCTTCAGTTCTTAAACTTCCTAGGTACTTTATTTTAGATGTTATCATTCGTATTTTTTTCTTTCAAAAGTAATTGGTTTTATATCATATCTACAAATAAGGTTTACATATTATTTATGTTTAAATTTGTGTTTCTATGTTTAGGGCAGTTTTAATACTATGTTTGTTTTTATTTTCACTTGGTTTAAGTGCACAGCAAACCGTATTTGAAGAAGCAAGAACCATCTATAAAAAAGAAAACACTTATGGAGGGATGATTCATACCACTGGTTGGGGATTAACTTATCGACATGGAAAGTACACATCAGGATTCAGTCGAAGAATTTACGAATTGGAGTTTACAACATTTAAACATCCTAAAGAAATAAAAACATTTAGCTCTGTTTTAAATAGTTCGAGTGGATATTTTTATGGGAAACAAAATTATTTATTGGCATTAAGAACCAGTATAGGTAAGAACAATACTTTTATTAGTAAGCAGAGTGTAAGAGGTGTTGCTATTTCGTATGTTTTAAACTGGGGGATAACTTTTGCTTATGCAAAACCTGTATATTTAGAGGTAATTACACAAGATAATGATCATTTTCCAATTACGGAAATTCAACGATACAATCCTGAATCTCATGATAGAGGAGATATTGTTGGTAAAGCCTCATTTTTTAGAGGTTTTTTTAGAGGAAGATTTTATCCAGGGGCATTAATTAAAGCAGGCTTGAATTTTGAATCATCAAGGCAGCCAGAGAATATTAATGCACTTGAAGTTGGAATGACTTTGGATGCTTTTTTACAAAAAGTGCCAATTATGGGAGATGAAACTCCTAATCAACAATTTTTAGTTAATTTTTATGTAGCCCTTAATTTTGGAGGCAAAAAAACAGAATAGCATTGGAAAATAAAGCAATTAAAATACCCTCTTCAGAAAATAAAATGAGGAATAAACCAAGTTGGTTAAAAGTGAAATTACCTACTGGAGAGGAGTATAAAAAAGTGAGAAACATTGTTTCTGAACATAAATTACACACCATTTGTGAAAGTGGTAATTGTCCAAATATGGGAGAGTGTTGGGGGGCAGGAACTGCAACTTTTATGATTTTAGGTAATATTTGTACCCGTTCATGTGGTTTTTGTGCTGTAAAAACAGGAAGACCATTAGCTGTTGATTTGGAAGAACCAAGTAGAGTAGCTAATTCAGTGAAGTTAATGAAGGTTAAGCATTGTGTGATAACCTCTGTTGATAGAGATGATTTAAAAGATGGAGGTTCTATAATCTGGGCTGAAACAGTTAATAAGGTTAGAGAGGTTTCTCCAGATACAACAATGGAAACATTAGTACCTGATTTTAAAGGAGATTGGGATAACTTACAGCGAATTATTGATGTTGCTCCAGAAATAGTTTCTCATAACCTTGAAACTGTTCGTAGATTAACTAAAGGAGTGAGAATACAAGCAAAATACGATAGAAGTCTGGAAGTTATAAAAAGATTAAAAGAGGGAGGAATGCGAACTAAGTCAGGTATTATGCTTGGTTTGGGTGAAACCGAAGAAGAGGTAATTGAATCGATGCAAGATTTAACTAATGCTGGTTGTGATATATTAACCTTAGGTCAATATTTACAACCAACACCAAAACATTTAGAAGTAAAAGAATTTGTTACTCCAGCCCAGTTTGCTAAGTATAAAGATATTGGGTTAGAAATGGGATTAAGGTATGTAGAAAGTGGGCCATTGGTAAGGTCGTCTTATCATGCTGAAAAGCATATGTTTGATATGTAAAATTAGAATCAAGCTCCGTTTTCGGAGTTTTTTTTATTGAAGATGAACAAACAATACGAACATATATTTTTTGATTTAGACAGAACGCTTTGGCATTTTGATGAAAATTCAAGAAAAGTATTGGTTGATATTTATACTGAGTTTGAGTTAAACCGATGTATAGCATCAGCAAACGATTTCATTTCAACTTATGAAATCATTAACGAAGAGCTATGGACATTATACAGAAATGGAAAAGTTGAGAAAGAGAAATTGAGGTCAGAGCGATTTTATCAAACTTTATTAAAATATCAATTTGATGATGCGAAACTAGCAGATAGGATTGGTGATTATTATGTTGATCATTCTCCATTACAGACTATACTTTTACCTTTTGCTATTGAGGTGTTAGAGCATTTAAAAGACAGGTATCAAATGCATATTATAACGAATGGCTTTGAGGAAATTCAGTTAATAAAATTGAGTAATTCAGAGATAGCTCATTATTTTAATCAAGTTATTTTTTCAGAAAAAATAGGAGTTAAAAAGCCTCATCCTTTAATTTTTAAACAAGCTATAAAAGGAGCTGGAGCAACGTTTCATAATTCAATAATGATAGGAGATGATTATTATGCCGATATCTGTGGAGCTCAACGAGTTAAAATGGATAGCATTTACTTTAACTTTTATAAAGAAGAACACAACTACAAAATAGATAGAGAAATTAATTGCTTGAGTGAATTGTTCAATATGTTATAAAATAAAAGAGGCTAACCATTGGTTAGCCTCTTTTATTTTATACTGAATAGTAATTATTCTGCAGTTTTAGTTTCTGTTGTTTTTGCTTTTGCTGAATGACAAGATTTTTTTGCATTAGCCTTAGAGCATTCTTTTTTAGATTTTTTGCTTGTACATTCTTTTTTATCACATTTTTTGTCATCATCGCAAGGAGATGCAGAAATTGTAGTTAAACCAACAAAGCTAAATAATGCGATTGATAGTAATAATTTTTTCATTGTAATTGAAGTTTAGTTTTTAAAAGTTATAAATGTAAGCATTTTTGTTTTGCGACATTAATGTTTAACGAAATTTAACATTTTTTTGATGTTAGAACTCAGCTAATGTAGTAATACCACCTTTAACGGTTTCGTTTAGTTTTACGTTTAGTTTTACATCTAAAGGCAGGTATAAATCAACTCTAGAGCCAAATTTTATAAAACCACATTCCTCAGTTTGTACACAGTCTTTACCTTCTTTATCAAAGAATACTATTCTTCTAGCTAAAGCACCAGCAACTTGTCTAAACAATATTGTTCTACCTTTATTATCTTCTACTACAGCTGTAGTTCTTTCATTGTCGGTTGACGATTTTGGATGCCAAGCAACTAAAAATAAACCGGGATGATATTTAAAATATTTTAATTTTCCAGCAATTGGATATCTATTGATGTGAACATTAATAGGAGACATAAATACAGAAACTTGTAAGCGTTTTTCTTTAAAATATTCAGTTTCCTCAACTTCTTCTATTACTACCACTTTACCATCGGCAGGAGAAATAATGTGTCCATCTCGTTGAACAAAGTTTCTGCTCGGACTTCTAAAAAATTGTAAAATTACGATGAGTAAAAAAGCAGAGATAGCATAAGCTAAAACTTTAATTATCAGATAGTCGTTTAGAAACAAATAGACTAAGCCATTTAAAACAGCAGCAAATAATAGGGTAATCAATAATGAAGGGTAACCTTCTTTGTGAAATTTCATCTAGTGGATATTAAAAACGGACAAAAATAACAAATTAACTTATCATTACTAAATAGCAATAAATAAAAGGGATAGATAAGAATAAGCCATCGAAACGATCTAATATGCCACCATGTCCAGGAAGGATGTTTCCAGAATCTTTAATGTTTAAACTTCGTTTAAGCATAGATTCAACTAAGTCACCCAAACCACCAAATATTACGGTGATTATAGCAACAATAATCCATTCAGTTAAGTTTAATTCGGTAAAATAAATAGAACTAATATAGGCTACAATTACTCCTAATATACCACCACCAATACTCCCTTCCCAAGTTTTTTTAGGAGAAATTCTTTCAAACAATTTATGTTTTCCATAAAACCTACCCGATAAGTAAGCTCCCGTATCATTAGCCCATAAAATAAAAAAGAATCCCCATAAAATATGATAGCTAAATTCAGGCTGAAATTGATTGTTTTGATAAAACCCTAAATGATACAACAAAGCAAAAGGTAAAGCAACATAAATGCTTGCCAATAGCGTGTAGGCAATGTTTACAAAAGGAGATTTAGACTTGCGGTATAATTCGATAAGAAATACCAAAAATGATAAGCCTAATGGGATTACAACGTATTTTAATTGGATTTGATTTTGAGCAACTAAAGCAAAAATGCTAAATAGAAAGATGCTAATTAATAAACCAATAAATTTTACTGGTTTTACTTCTTTCGATTTTTTTACAAGTGTATAAAACTCGTCTGTTCCTAACAGCACAATTACAAAAAACAAAATAAAAGAACTCAATTGCCCAAAGTACATCGCTGCTAGTAAAACTAGCACAAACAAACTTCCAGTAATTGCTCTTGTTAACATTTAATCAATGTTTTTTGTAATAATATGCTTTGCATTTAAAGCATCATTTTCTTTAACATGAATTTCTATGTCTCCATTCATTAAATGGAGGTGCATAGAATCCATTTTATTTATCAGTATAGATGGAATTTTATGGTCTTCCAATAGCGATTTGATAATCTCAGCAGTATTGATATCATTACATTTATGTATAATAATCCAACCTTCTGACATTATGCTTTATTTTCGCCTAACTTGTTGTCTTCTTTTTTCTCAGTAATTTCTGTTTTTGTATCAACAGTTTCTGCCACAGTTTCTTTTTCTTCTACCTCTTCTTGTTCAGGCTCTTTAATTGCTTCTGGTTTTTTAGAAATCTTTTTCTCAGCAATCAATTCATCTTCAAACATGCTTTTTCCAAATATTTCTTCTAAATCATCTCTAAAGAGCACTTCTTTTTCTATTAGTTTTTCAGCTAATAAAATTAGTTTGTCTTTATTTTCTTTTAAGATTTCAACAGTTCTTTTGTAAGAAGTTTCTATTAAGTTACTTACTTCTTGATCAATTAATTCAGATGTTTTTTCAGAATAAGGCTTAGAAAAAGAGTAATCACTTTGTCCTGATGAATCGTAATAACTTCTGTTTCCGATTTTGTCGTTTAAACCATAAATACTAACCATAGCATAAGCTTGTTTGGTTACTTTTTCTAAATCGCTCAATGCCCCTGTAGAAATTTTACCAAACATCACTTCTTCAGCAGCTCTACCACCAAGTGCAGCACACATTTCATCAATTAGTTGTTCGGTAGTTGTAATTTGTCTTTCTTCTGGTAAATACCAAGCAGCTCCTAAAGATCTACCTCTAGGTATAATAGTAACTTTAACTAAGGGGTTTGCATATTTAACTAGCCAACTCACTGCAGCATGACCAGCTTCATGAAAAGCAATAGTTTTCTTTTCATGGTCAGAAATTAATTTGTTTTTCTTTTCTAATCCACCAACAACTCTGTCAACAGCATCTAAAAAGTCTTGTTTAGTTACTTTTTTCTTATTGTGTCTTGCCGCAATTAATGCTGCTTCATTACAAATGTTTGCAATATCGGCACCAGAAAAACCAGGAGTTTGTTTTGATAAGAAATCTATATCAATAGAATCGTCAGTTTTAAGTGGTTTTAAATGCACTTTAAAAATCTCTTTACGTTCATGAACTTCTGGTAAATCAACATGAATTTGTCTGTCAAATCTTCCTGGACGAACTAAAGCTCTATCTAAAACATCGGCTCTGTTGGTAGCAGCTAACACAATTACTCCCGTGTTTGTACCAAAACCATCCATCTCTGTTAACAATTGATTTAAGGTATTTTCTCTTTCGTCGTTAGAACCTTGAGCCATTCCTTTTCCTCTTGCTCTACCAATTGCATCTATTTCATCAATAAAAATAATTGAAGGAGCTTTATCTTTCGCTTGTTTAAATAAATCTCTTACCCTCGAAGCTCCAACACCAACAAACATCTCAACAAAATCAGAACCAGAAAGTGAGTAAAAAGGTACTTTAGCTTCACCAGCAACAGCTCTTGCTAATAAGGTTTTACCTGTACCTGGAGGACCAACAAGTAATGCTCCTCTAGGAATTTTAGCTCCTAAGTCAGTATATTTTTGTGGTTTTTTTAAGAAATCTACAATCTCTTGAACTTCTTCTTTTGCACCTTCTAAACCTGCAACATCTTCAAAAGTTACGTTCGTCCCTTTTTCTTTGTCGAATAATTGTGCTTTAGATTTTCCTATGCTAAAAATTTGTCCTCCAGGACCTCCAGCACCACCAGACATACGCTTCATGATGAAAAACCATATTCCAACAAAAATTAAAATAGGCAGTAACAAACTTAAAATACCACCAAACCAATCTTCTTCTGTAGTGTATTTATATTTTAAATCATAATCTTTCGACCAAGCTTTTAAGTCAGCATCAAACACATCTCCAGAACCAATTTCAAATGTATAATGTGGACCTGTAGCAGGCATGCCTAGTGAAGGTTTTTTAATTTTTTTATTATGGGGTTCGTTTTCTAAGGCCTCTGGATTTAGATAAACTTTAGCCATTTTACGGTTTACAACAACAACTTCGTTAACATCGCCATTAACAACCATTGTTTCAAATTCGCTTGGGGTAATTACTGAATTTCCACCTTGCCAATTGAAAAGGTTTAGCGAGATTAATGCAACTCCTACGATTGCATAAATCCAATAAAAGTTAATAGGTTTTTTAGGGATTTTCTTTCCTGCCATTTTTTTTGTATTTATAATTTTGAGCGATTCGCTTATTTGTATTCTTTAAATTTTGCATCAGCCCAAAGACCTTCTATATTGTAAAATTCTCTTGTTTCTTCTTGAAAAATATGGATAACCACATTTACATAATCTAAAAGAATCCATTCAGCATTTCCAAATCCTTCGGAGTGCCAAGGCTTATCGTTTAATGTTTTTCTAATTTCTTCTTGTACTGCTTTCGATAAAGCATTTACGTGAGTGTTTGATGTTCCTGTGCAAATAACGAAAAAATCACAAACTGAATTTCCTGTTTCTCTTAAATCTATACTTATTATATTCTCTCCCTTCAAGTCTTGAAGACCTTTTGCAGCTACATCAGTTAATATTTGTGATGCTGCTAATTCTTTCTTTTTACTCATTAATGCTTTTAAAAATTTTAAACGCAAAATAACGAATTATAAGCGAGTTACAGTAGGATAATAATAAACATTTAACATTTTTTAAACTTAAAAACCAATTTTAGTATTTTTTGTGTTTGCTATTGAATATATTTGGCTGTACAATGAATGGAGGTTTAACTTTTGGTAACGAAATATTTGTTTTAGATGAGGTAACATCTACCAATTCGTATGTTCAAGATTTAGTTACAAAAACAAAATTGATAGAGGGTTATGTGGTAAGAGCTAAAACACAAACCAACGGAAAGGGACAAAGAGGCAATGTTTGGGAAACAGAACCGCATAAAAACTTAACGTTTTCGTTGGTGTTAAAACCCAATTTAGCGGTTAGCGAACAATTTATGTTAAGCAAAGTTATAGCATTGGGAATTGCTGATTTTTTACAATCGTTAAACCTAGAACAAGTTAAGATAAAATGGCCTAACGACATTTGGGTAAACAACAAAAAAGTTGCGGGTATTTTAATTGAAAACACATTGAAAACCAATAAAATAACAACTTCGGTTGTTGGAGTTGGTTTAAATGTAAATCAACACGTATTTAGCTCCAATTTAAATGCTACGTCTTTACAAAACGAGTTGAATATTAATTTTGATATTGAAGCTCTTTTAAACGATTTATTGGTTTGTTTAGAGAAACGCTACTTAATGTTAAGAGCTTTGCAATACCAAAGAATTAATACCGATTACCTTAGTAATTTATTAGGTTATAATATTGAGCTGAACTATAAAGTTGGTCGCAACCCTTGCAAAGGAATAATTAGAGGGGTTAATCCTTTGGGTTTGTTGCAGTTAGAAGTTAATGAGCAGCTTAATGAATTTGATTTAAAGGAAGTGAGTTTGATTGATTTTTAGTGATTCTTTAATGGTTTTGTTGGCTGAGTTTTTAAGTCCTTAAATACTCTCTTGCGTCCGCTTGTGATTTTTGTAATACATTTTTATCAAACTAGATTCCATAGATCCGCTAACGCTATACAGAAATAACGAGCTATACAAAAGGTATTATTGTGGAAAATTGAAGAATGAAATTTTATCCGTAATCTCCTTTTAAATAAAGATTCTGGGTCAAGCCCGGAATGACGAATAATTACCT
>CAXBPN010000090.1:0-9254 GCA_963977515.1 uncultured Flavobacteriales bacterium | reverse complement strand
AAGTTGTTTTTACCATGGGATAAAACAAAAACCATCCAAATATAATTATACCAATTAATCCAAACGTTGCGAGTATTGTTATAAATTGGTTATGAGCTCGTAATCTAAATTGTGGTTTTAAAATGGAATTATTGATTTCATATTGCTGATTAAAAGCAGTTTGTATATCGCCAGTTCCTACACCTAAAAGTTGATTATTCATAAAAATATCTATTCCCGTTTTCCAATATTCTAGTCGCATTAATAGGGAGTGTCCGTTATAGTTTCCTCCATTTTTGTAATTATCATACTCCCATAATAAATCAAAGATTCGTTTATCTAAACTTGACATGTCCATTAATTTATAATTTGCAATACCATTTTCTATTGCTTCTACCTCTTCTTTAGTTAAATTATAAACAGAAAGGCTGTCTTTGTACTCTCCTTTAGAAGTTAAAAAACGAGTAAGTGTTACTTTAAGTTTTTGCCCTTTTAAGTCATTTTCATGAAATGGTATCTTGCTTTTTTTACTCCAAGCCCAATACATTTCTCTAAAGCAATTATTTTTCCAGGTGTAAAAGCCATTTTCTTTGCTGGTAGCAGTTGAATCATTAAAATAGGAGCCTCCATTTATGGTGTGGGTTCGCTCTTTTAATGGAGTATTGTGTTCGTAAAAACTAGCATAAGATTTTTCAAATTTATAAGTACCAAAAGCAATAGTAATTATAGGCAATGCATATAAAAGTAATTTTAGAGATAGATTTTTTATTTTAAAACTATAAAATAAAAGCATTAAAACCGTAACAATAAACAACACTAAAATTCCAGTAAACAATGAGATAAGCACCATAAACAAACACAACCAGATAATTGTAAGCACCCAAACAACTTTCTCTTTAAGGGAAGCAGTTTTAATAAAATAATAACCAGCACCAAAAATGGCTAAACATATTTCTAAGCCAAATCGGATATGGGAATTAAACCGGGATAAATCTCGGTAATCAGTAACTGTAATCCCTAACCCCCCTAGCTTAACAAAAACACTCCAAAAACTCGAAGCGATAACACCACCAATATAAACGATAAAAAATAACTTAATTTCTTTAGCGGTAAATCTTTTTGAAAACAATACAAAAGGAAGAATAAACAAAGGAAGCTTTCGCTTAATATCTTTAAAGGCATAACTAAAATCAGATGTATTTATTAAACCAAGTAAAGTAAGTCCAAAAAAGGCAACTAAAGCTAAAGCTATAGGGTTTGTAAAAAAGGTCTTTAATTTGTTTTTAAGATTACCACCTGTCAACCATCCAACAATCATTAAAATTTGTCCTAAACCAAGTAAAGGCTTGGAAAGCGATAGTCCTATACAAATTGATATAGCACCAAAAAGATAAAGGCTGTGAGAATTAAAATAAGGTTTTTTAAAACTACTTATCATTTTAATTTTCTACTTATTTGTTCCTGCTAAAATAGAGTTGTATAATTCTTTATTATCTAATGTTTTTATTGCTTCATTCAGCGTAGTATCCTTTTTTAAAGAAATTTCAATTTGACCTTTTTGATAATAATAACGACCAACAATTTCAGTTTCTAAAATCTTAGATATTTCTTTCTTAAAGGTATTTAAATCATCACTTTTATGGTGACTTAATTTTTGTTTTAATTCTTCATATTCAGCTTTTACATCCTCAAAATACTTTTCTTCTTTTGTTGTTTTTTCTAACGAAGCTAATAAATCTTCACTTTCGGTAGTGTAAGCATAGTCTTTATCTGAAAGAAACTCAACAAACGATTTATAATCTTTTTCTGACAATTGAAATTCTTTAGGAGAAGCAATCGTTTCATGTTTTAATTTATATTCAGTAGCGAAATTAAAAAACAAACTTTTCGTTAATAAACTTACCGAAATATCGCTAATTAGCTCTCTTTCAACCTCAACATCTGGGGCAATACCCTTTCCGTCAAAAACTGGACGTTTGTTATGTATTGTTTTAAACTCGGTAATTAATGAGTCAGCAATTTCGTTTACCTTTCCTTCATCATCTCTGTGGGAGTAATCTAATTTTTGAATACATCTACCGCTAGGCGTATAATATTTAGCAACCGTTACTTTTAGTTTAGAATTATAGCTCAATGGGCGAACAGACTGAACTAATCCTTTTCCAAAAGATTGTGACCCTATAACCACGGCTCTATCATTATCTTGTAAAGAACCAGATACAATTTCTGAGGCTGATGCAGAACCTCCATCAATTAATACTACAACAGGAATATTCATGTCTAAAGGATTTAAAGTTGCGACATAAGTTTTATCCCAATCTTTAATTTTTCCTTTGGTATTCACAATATCAGCACCTTTAGGCACAAAAAAGTTAACAATAGCTACCGCTTCTTTTAATAATCCACCACCATTTCCTCTTAAATCCAATACCAGCGATTGCATGTTTTCTTCTTTTAGCTTATTAAAAGCTTCCTTTACTTCTGCACTAGCAGTTTCAGTAAATCCAGTTAATTTAATATAACCAACCGAATCAGATACCATTGCAAAATAAGGCACATCTTTAATCTTCACTTCTTCACGAGTTACTTTTTTTAGTAAAGGCTCCTCTGCTCCTGGTCGCTCAATTTTCAATTCAATTGAGGTGCCTGGCTGACCTAATAAAAACTCTCTAATATCAGTTGTAGATTTCCCCTTTACCGACTTGCCATCAACTTCTAAAATTTTGTCGCCTGCAATTAAGCCTGCTTTAAAAGCTCCAAAACCTTCATAAGGCTCAGAAATAATAACATAATCTCCTTGCTTTTGAATTAACGCCCCAATACCACCATATTGTCCGGTAGTCATCATTTTATAATCTTCAATGTTCGATTCTGGAATATAGTTAGTATAGGGGTCGAGCGACTTTAACATCGCATCAATTCCTGTTTTCATTAGCTTTCCTGGGTCAGAATCATCTACATAATAAATGTTTAACTCTCTAAAAAGAGTAGCAAAAATGTCAAGGTTTTTAGATACTTCAAAGTAACTATCAACATAACCAACCGAGACTACTGATGAAATTGCTAAACCAACAATTAAAACTATTTTCGAGATTCTATTTTTCATAATTATTCTATTTTTTATTAAGGAACAGGATCGTATCCATTGCCTCCCCAAGGGTGACAAGAAAAAATCCTTTTTAAAGCTAGCCAACCACCTTTTAAAGCTCCGTGTTTATTAATTGCTTCAATACTATATTGCGAGCAAGTTGGCGAATATCTGCAATTTTGCCCTAAAATGGGCGATATGCTTAATTGATAAAATCGAATTAAAAGAATAAATATTTTACTTACTATCCTTCTCATTCAATGCTTTTAAACGTTTTAAAATTACTTTTATTTTTTCTTCAATCTGTTTGTACGTAAATATTTCTTTAGCAGTATAAATAAACATCACATTTAATTCTTGCTCAGCATTTATTAAGCTTTCTTTTAATTCATTATTATTTAAGCGGTACGCTTCTCTTATTCTACGTTTTATTAAATTTCTATTTACTGCTAATCGAATGTTTTTTTTAGGAACAGCAAAACCAACATTTAATGGAATCCCTGTTTTTTCTTTTTTTTCAGCATACACAACCCTTATAGAAGATTCATTTACAGAACAACCCTTAGCAAACAAAAACTGAATATCATTGTGGCTTTTAAGGTGCTCTTTTTTAGAAAATTTATTGTTTAACTCCACCATGCTAAAGTCAAAGATACTTTGATTAACAACAATAGAATTAAAAATAGAAAACAAAAAATATAAATTAAGTTAAAAGGTTTGATTTTTGGGAAGAGTTTGAATAAATTAAATCCTAAAAGGTTTTTAAAACCTTTTAGGATTATAGTATCATCGAGCCAAATAAAAAAGCACATAGTATGCGTGTTTTTTTACTTAGTTTTGTTTGACCAAAAATAAATAATTATCAACTTTTTAATTGAAATAGATACTCAACTTTTTTTATTCTTAAACGGTATTCATAATTCTTTTTTTGATGTTGTTTTTGAATGGATTTCTGGTCGTTATTCATGGACTCCTTTATATGCCATTTTAGCAACATTACTTTTTGTAAAATTTAAGAAAGGCATGCTATATATTATTCCAGCTATAGTTGCTTTAATTTTTTTAAGCGACAAAATTTCGGTCTATTTTTTTAAAGAGGTTTTTATGCGGTTACGACCTTGTCATAATCCTGAAATAGCCAACTTAGTTCATATTGTAAACGACCACTGTGGTGGTCAGTTCGGTTTTGTTTCATCGCACGCAACCAATACTTTTGCTTTAGCCGTTTTTGTTGGGTTGCTACTAAAAAAACAAATCTCATGGTTGTTACCAATATTAGTGTTTTGGGCTGCTGTAGTTTCTTATAGTAGGGTATATTTAGGCGTTCATTACCCAGGAGATATAGTGGGAGGAGCATTATTGGGTGCAATTATTGCCAAACTTGTTTTTATGTTGCTTAATTTTCTCAATAATAAGTTGGATAAAAAAATAGGCTTATGATAAATTATATAGCAATATTTATTGGAGGTGGTTTAGGCAGTTTGTGTCGTTATGGCGTGTCTAAACTAAGCACCTCTTTTTATGATGGGAATTTCCCTTTAGGAACATTTATTTCAAACACATTAAGCTGTATTATTTTAGCAGTTTCAGTATTACTATTTGCCAATAAAATAGATACGAGTACAGCTTTAAAATTATTTTTAATAACAGGCTTTTGTGGAGGCTTTAGTACTTTTTCAACCTTTAGTTTCGAAACATTTGAATTATTAAAATCAGGTAATTACTTAATTGCTATTTTAAACATTTCAATAAGTGTTTTAGTAGGAGTTGGATTGATTTACTTTTTATTAAAAAATCAAGGATAATGAAGAATTTTATTTTGGCTATTTTGATGGCTGTAACAACAATTACAATTGCTCAAAACAAGAAACCAAAACTGGTTATTGGTATTGTGATTGATCAAATGCGTTACGATTATTTAGATCGGTATTGGAATAAATTTGGAGAAGATGGCTTTAAAAAATTAATCAACAATGGCTTTAATTGCCAGAACACACACTACAATTATATGCCTACTTATACTGCTCCAGGACACGCCTCTATTTATACAGGAACAACTCCAGAAAATCATGGAATAATTGCAAATACATGGTTTAACAAAGAATCAGGAAAATATTTTTATTGTACGGAAGATACTAATGTAACAACTTTAGGGAGCGGCTCTAAAAATGGAATGATGTCACCTAAAAATATGATTACAACCACCATTACTGATGAACTGAAGTTAGCCACTAATTTTAAGGGTAAAGTAATAGGTATTTCTTTAAAAGATAGAGGTGCTATATTACCCGCTGGACATAAAACGGATGCTGCTTATTGGTATGATGGCGAAAATGAAGGAAAATGGATTACCAGTACTTATTACATGGATGAATTGCCAAAATGGGTTCAAGAAGTAAATACTAAGAATACAGCAAACACTTATTTAAATAAACCATGGAATACACTTTTACCAATAAAAGATTATACAGAAAGTATTGCAGATGATAATCCTTATGAAGGAACTTTTACTGGTGAAGAAAAACCAGTTTTCCCACATAATTTACCTAATCTAAGAGATAGTAATGATAATTATAGTTTAATAAAAGCAACACCATTTGGGAACACCATTTTAAAAGAAATGGCTATAGCAGCACTTAAAGGAGAGCAATTGGGCAAAGATGATATAACCGATTTTTTAACCATTAGTTTTTCTTCTACAGATTATGTAGGGCACCAATTTGGACCAATGTCTATTGAAATAGAAGACACTTATTTAAGGTTAGACAGAGAATTATCAGAACTACTAACCTTACTTGAAACTCAATTTAAAAAAGAAGAAATTTTAATCTTCTTAACTGCGGATCATGGAGCAGTTAATGTTCCGCAATATTTAATGGATAACCATATACCGGCAGGGTATTTTGATATGAAGTCTGCTGCAAAAGATTTGAGTAGAAAATGCAAAGCTCAGTTTGGAGTAGATAGTTTAATCCGAAACATATCAAACAGTCATGTGTTTTTAGATTACAAACGTATTGAGGTTAACAAACTAAATCAAAACAAAATTGAAAATGCTATTGCTTCTTGGCTGTTGGGTTACAAAGGAGTTGCACAAACCTTAACGAGAAACAGTTTAGAAAACACAAAATTTAATGAGGGGATTGCCTCAATAATTCAAAGAGGGTTTAACCAAAACCGTTCAGGAGATGTTTTATTTACACTTAAATCGGGATGGATAATGGCTGGATATTCAACAGGAACAACCCATGGCTCTCCTTACCAATATGATACCCATGTGCCTTTGCTTTGGTATGGAGCAGGTATCTTAAAAGGAGAAACGAAAAGTAAAGTTGTAATTCCAGATATTGCGGCAACTTTAGCTGTAATACTAAATATTCAAGCACCGAGTGCTTGCACAGGTGAACCCATTAAAGAAATAGTAAAATGAAAGGATTAAACACGCTTATAATCGCTTTATTTGTTTTGGTTGGATGTAATACTCCATCAGAAAACAATACAACAACTGATACGCAAAAAGATACGTTGGCAACCGTTTTGGAAACAACTCAAAGGAAAATGGATGAAGCCATTTTATCTCCTCAAGATTCTTTTTTAAGGATTTATTCAACGTTATCAGAAATGCAAAAAACGGCTAACTTTTCTGAATTAGTAAATAAAAATTATGGAGTTTACATTATCAGCAGTAATGGAGCAATGCCTAAAATTGAAAAAAGTTATGAGTTAAACACAGAAGTTTTATCAAAAACGATTGCAGACAAAACAATTTTCGAAGAATTGCCAAAAGTTATTTGTGAGGAGTTTATTTACAACAAACAAGGGTGTTTTGCTCAAGAAATAAACCCATTACTCGATAGTCAAATATGGAATTATAGTGATTTAAACGAAAAAGAAAAACAAGCTATTATTGCTATTGTAGAAACAATAAGATATACAGTAATTGATACAGACAGTTATATTTACTATTTTTCGATAGTTGAAGGAAAATGGGCACTAACTTTTGTAGATGTTAGAATTCCTTGTCAAGGTTAAAATCCATTAAAAAATTCAATAAAAGTTACCCTTTAGTTTTGTTAATTTTTATGTTGATAAATACTATCAACCAATAAGTATTTCAAGCTTATAAACGGCTTCGTTTTGTTATATTTGTTACACTTCAAAAAACGAGAAATTTTAGAAAAATATGAGCGAAGAAAAGAAAGGCTATTCGGCCGATAGTATTCAGGCATTAGAAGGAATGGAGCATGTTAGAATGCGTCCGTCAATGTATATTGGAGATGTTGGTGTTAGAGGGTTGCACCACTTGGTATATGAGGTAATTGATAACTCAATTGATGAAGCTTTAGCTGGTCATTGTGATATAATTACAATTAACATTAACGAAGACAACTCAATTACTGTAAAAGATAACGGTAGAGGAATCCCAGTTGACATGCACAAAAAAGAAGGCGTTTCTGCTTTAGAAGTAGTAATGACTAAAATTGGTGCTGGGGGTAAATTCGATAAAGATTCTTACAAAGTATCAGGAGGATTACATGGTGTTGGTGTTTCTTGTGTAAATGCACTTTCTGAGCACTTGCAAGCAATTGTATATAGAGATGGTAAAACATACGAGCAAGAATATTCTAAAGGGAAAGCACTTTACCCTGTAAAAGAAACAGGAACAACAGACCATAGAGGAACTCAAGTTACTTTTACCCCAGATAAAACAATTTTTGATTCTACAATTTACAATTATGAAACGCTTGCAAGCCGTATGCGTGAACTTTCATATTTAAATAAAGGAATTACAATTACATTAACTGACAAAAGAGAAACTGACGAAGAAGGTGAGTTTAAAGTGGAAATTTTCCATTCGGATATAGGTCTGCCAGAATTTGTTAGGTATATTGATTCAGCAAGAGAATCTCTTATTTCTGATGTAATAAGTATTGAAGGCGAAAAAGGCGGAATTCCTGTTGAGGTTGCAATGGTTTACAATACTTCTTATGCAGAAAATATCCACGCTTACGTAAATAACATTAACACTCACGAAGGAGGAACACATCTTTCTGGATTTAGAAGAGGATTAACAAATACACTTAAAAAGTATGCTGATGCTTCAGGAATGCTCGATAAGTTAAAGTTCGAAATTTCTGGAGATGATTTTAGAGAAGGGTTAACGGCAATTGTTTCTGTAAAAGTGCAAGAACCTCAGTTTGAAGGACAAACAAAAACTAAATTAGGAAACAGAGAAGTTACAGCACCAGTTAGTCAGGCTGTAAGTGAAATGTTAGAAAACTACCTTGAAGAACACCCTGCTGATGCAAGAGCTATCGTTCAAAAAGTAATTTTAGCAGCAACAGCTCGTCACGCAGCTCGTAAGGCTCGTGAAATGGTACAACGTAAAAATGTTCTAACAGGAAGTGGTTTACCAGGTAAATTAGCCGATTGTGCTTCAAAAGATCCTGCTGAAAGCGAAATTTACCTTGTAGAGGGAGATTCTGCAGGTGGAACAGCAAAACAAGGTCGTGATAGACATTTTCAAGCAATTATGCCGCTGAGAGGTAAAATTTTGAATGTGGAGAAAGCAATGACGCACAAGATTTTCGAAAACGAAGAGATTAAGAATATCTATACTGCTTTAGGGGTTAGAGTTGGAACTGATGAAGATGAAAGAGCACTAAACACAGAAAAATTAAGATACCATAAGGTGATTATTATGTGTGATGCTGATGTTGATGGTTCTCATATCGAAACCTTGATTTTAACGTTCTTTTTCCGTCATATGCAAGAGTTGATTGAAAATGGATATATCTATATTGCAACACCACCTTTATATTTGGTTAAAAAAGGAAAAGAACAACGTTATTGTTGGTCTGATGATGATAGAGATAGGGCTGTTCAAGAATTGAAAGGTAAAGGTTCAGAATCTAGTGTTGGAATTCAACGATACAAAGGTTTGGGAGAGATGAATGCTGAGCAATTATGGTCAACAACAATGAATCCTGAATTTAGAACACTAAGACAAATTACTATTGAAAACGCGGCAGCAGCAGATCATACGTTCTCTATGTTAATGGGTGATGAAGTACCACCTCGTAGAGAGTTTATTGAGAAAAATGCAAAATATGCAAACATCGATTTGTAATCAAAAAGTTTAACGAAGAAAAGCCCAAGAATAAATATTCTTGGGCTTTTTATTTTC
>CAXBPN010000089.1:0-9282 GCA_963977515.1 uncultured Flavobacteriales bacterium | reverse complement strand
GAATAAATGTAACGTCCAGAAGCCGATGTTCTTAAAATGTGAACAGCAAAACCTGTTGGTAAAACTGCTAATTCTTCTTTAGTATCACCATCAATTACAGCTACTTTACCTGCATCTCTCATAATTACACCAAAGTAGTTGTCTATGTTTCTTGAGTGTTGCGGTTTAATTGGTCTATCAGCAACAGGAATAATTAAATTCCACGTTTCTGTAATCTCTTTCATACCAAATGCTGGTATTGCAGGAGGGTCTAATTGAAGGAATCTTGTCATCAATTCAATTTCTTGATCAGTCATAATTCCTTTCCACTCTGGCATACCTGCTGGCGTACCATTCTCAATAAATGCTTTTAATCCTGCTGCTCCTAATAGTTTTGTTCCTGGTGCAGGATTTCCTTCTGGTGCTTCAGGTAATAAGTGAGGCCCTGTTGCTCCTAAACGTGATGACCCGTGACAACCAGCACATCTGTCAAAATAAATTGCTTTTGCTTGTTCCATTTCGGCATCAGTTACAACGATACCATCAGCAACAAGAGCTTCTGCTTCTACTGGCTTTTCTTCACCGCCACCGCCACAGCTAAACAAAGCCATTGAACTAGCGATTGATAAATAAATTAAATGTTTCTTTTTCATGATTTCTTTTTTTAATATGAATAGATTATTGATTTCCTTTTTAAGTACTTTAAATTTTAGATAAAGATACATGTGTCTTTTATTTATATAAATGACATTACTCAATAAAATATGTGGTTTTTGGAAGAAGATTTAATGATCTAAATCATATCTCAATCATTAATAATCCGTTTGTAAAACTTACTGAATGCTATTGGTAAGTCTGACGGTTTTGGTAAAATGTTATAATTATTGTGCCCAAACATTTGTGGCAAATAATATTTAGCTTGTGCTTCTATTGCTAAAGCAAAAGTATTGATGTGTTTTTTATTTAGTTCTCTTAATGATTGTTTTACATCTTCTACACCATAAACCCCTTCATAGGTATCATAATCATTCGGTTTTCCGTCTGATAAAAGTATAATCCATTTACGTTGCGTAGCTTCTTTTTCCAATAAACTTCCTGCATGTCGAAGTGCAGCTCCAATTCTTGTATATCCTTCTGTTTCTATCCCACCTATTCTAAGTTTTGCTTTCTCCCAATTTTCTTTAAATGTTTTTACTGATTGGTAGGAACAATTATTTCGTGTTCGAGAGGAAAAAGTATCTACCTGAAATGAAATATCATAATCGTTTAAAACTTCGCCAAAAAGTATAACTGCCTTTTTTTCTACATCTAAAACTCTTTCATTATTGGTATATCCATCTGCTGAAAGGCTGGTATCCAATAAAATTAATACCGACAAATCTTTTTTCCTTTTACGTTTCGTTGTATATAACTTTTCGGATGGTGTTCGTTGAGACAGCATTTCAGTAAAAGCATCGGTAACCGCATCAAAATCTATTTCATCACCAGCATTTACTCTTTCTACTTTTTCATATTCGTTATGAATTTGAGCAAAAAGACGAAACAATTCTCGCAATGTTTTTCCGTTTTCTTGCAAGGTTTTTTTAGCGTAACTCTCCGATTTTATTGTCGCTATTTTGGGATATAATTTGCAAAAATTTGGTTTGTAAACTCTCTTTTTATAATCCCATTCATCATAAAACAAAAACTTACCTTTTTCACTTTGTGCTTCAACTAAGATGTTTGACTTACTATTTACAAATTCTGCTTTATAAACTGAATGTGAAATATCATCAGCACGAACTGTATGCTTTAAATTTAATTCTCTTATGGCATCCTCGTCATCACTCAAGGTGTCATCCCCTTCCATCTCTTTAAAAGAGCCACTAAATTCTGACAAGGTATCCACTTTTTCAAATTGATTGTGTGCTACATTATCTTCTATTTGTTTTTTATCAATTCCCACAACAGTTACCTCATCACTTGGATTTGCATCCATTTCTGTAGTAATTTCAGGTTTTTCAGTGTTTTGGTTTTGATTTGGCGAGGTGGTATTTGCAATAAATTCATGTGGATTTAGTTTCATCCATCTTCCATATAACCAACTGTAATCACAAGGTTCATTTTGAGCTTCATAAAAAAGTTCTAATTCTTTTTTTATGTTTTTATAAATACGCTTTGTTGCAGGATATTCATTAAAAAGTTCTTCTAAAATTTTTGCAGAAGTTTCAAAAGCATTTTGTTTTGAATGTGATACTTTATGACCTTCATTATCTTGCCAATTTATTCTCAATTTTTGTTGAACAGATAAATAAAGTACCCGAAAAATGAAGAAATTAATATTGTCTTCTATCTTTTCGCAAAATGCAATTTTTTGAGGTAAATAAAACTTTAGCCCCGACCAGCCTCCTTCTCTTTCAGAAGTAACAGCCTCATTTTGCAACCCCGTTAAAGCTCTAGAAAGAACAGTTAATCGAGGCTTTAAACTCTCTAGGTTAACTGTTCTTTTTTCTTGTTCTAAATCAACCTTAGTGGTAAGTTTTTTATAAAACTTATGTACACTCTTAAATATGAGTTGATCTATCTCCATGCTGTTTATTTCTTGATAATTAATTTATAAACATCATCAAGACTGTTTTCGTTACTAAAATTTACATCTAAATCGATTACATTTCCTTCTCTAATATTATACACCCAGCCATGAACATGTAATACTTGATCATCTTTCCAAGCAGTTTGTACAATAGATGTTTTTGCTAAATCATAAACTTGCTCAACAACATTCAACTCTACAAAGCGATCAAATCTTTTCTTTTCATCTTCTATATTGTTTAATTCTTCATGATGAAAACGATACACATCTTTAATATGTCGAATCCAATTATCTATTAACCCAATATTCTGATTTCCCATTGCTGCTTGAACACCACCACAGCCATAATGCCCACAAACGATAATATGCCTTACTTTTAAAACATTAACAGCATAATCTAACACACTCAGCATATTCATATCTGAATGTATTACCATATTGGCAATGTTTCGATGTACAAAAACTTCTCCTGGTTTTGCCCCTATTAATTCATTCGCTGGCACACGACTATCTGCACAACCTATCCATAAAACAGGAGGCTGTTGCCCTTCAGCTAATTTTGCAAAATAATTTTTATCTAGTTCTAATTTATCCTTAACCCATTGTCTATTATTTTCAATAAGTTGTTTATAAAACGATTTTTCCATGTTTTTATTTTTTTAAATAAATATCCTTTACATTGTTTTTTATCCAAACTAAGGACTCATTAAAATTATCAAATATTTGATCTTCAGGAACCAAATCTGGTATAATATCTATTTTCTCTAATAGGTATCTTGGTTGCTCCATTAAGTGTACAAAAACAATTTTAATACCATTAGCAGCCAAGTCATTCAGCACATCTTCCATGGCATACAGCCCTGATTGGTCAATATACCTCATTTTATCTAATCTTATAATTACAGCCTCAGCAGTTTCAGGGATTAATTTTGCTAAACTCTGAAAATCACTTGTTGACCCAAAAAATAATGGTCCACTAATGTGTTTGATGTAAACTTCTTCTCGTAAATTTTTAGGGAAATCATGTTCATCATCCCATTCTAACTCTTTTGCCAAGGATATAATATTAGAACGTTCTGATGTTAAGTCTCCAATTTTTTTCATAAACATTAAAGAAGCTATTACTAAACCAATACCAACGGCATAAACTAAATTCCAAACAGAAGATAAAACAAGTACAACAATCATAATAATTACCTCTGCTCTTGGCATATTTGGAATAGCTTTTAGTCCTTTAAAATCCATCACACCTATACCAACCGTAATTAAAATACCTGCCAATACAGCCGCTGGAATTTTAGATGCAATTGGACCAAGAGCTAACAACACCACAAGCAAAAGCAATCCTGATACCATTCCAGATAATTTAGTTTTACCTCCTGAATTTATATTTACCATGGTTCTAATTGTAGCTCCAGCTCCAGGTATTCCACCAAAAAGTGCTGCTATTGAATTACCTATTCCTTGACCAACTAACTCTTTGTTAGCCTCATGCTTCGTTTTAGTCATATTATCAGCAACAACAGATGTTAACAACGAATCAATTGCCCCCAATAGAGCTAATGTAAGTGCTGTAAAAATATAAGGTGTAATGTTGCCAATGCTAAACTCTGTAAATATTTCCCAATTAGGCAATGGTATTCCACTAGGAATTTCTTCTATTGGTCTGTAATTTAAACCAAATACAATTGCGACTCCTGACATTACAACTAAAGCAATTAAAGTACTCGGAACAGCGGTAGTAATTTTTTTAAATCCATAAATAATAATGATTGTGCCTAATGCCAATACAAACTCTAACCAATTAATGTTTCTTACAGCTCTAGGCAACACTTTAATTGCTCCAACAACTCCAGAAGCTTCTTTAGCGGCCAACGTTTTTGATTCTTGCAGTATTTGGTCTTCTGTGATATGGTTTGATCGCTCTATTGTTTCATGAAAATCTTCTAGTACCAAAATACCTTCACCCATTTCTTCTTTTAAAATATTTTCAAGAATAATTTCCTCTGCATAAGGTTTAAATTTTTCAACAAATTCACCATCCTCTTTTGGATAATAACCTATTGTTGGCATTATCTGAGTAATCAAAATAATTACTCCAATTGCAGTCATAAACCCTGAAACTACAGGATAAGGAATGTATTTTATGTATTTTCCTAGCCCAATTAACCCTAGCCCAATTTGAAATAAGCCAGCGAGTAAAAAGATAGTCATTATTCCTGGCAAAGCTTTACTAACATCTCCATCGAAAGTAGCTATCATACCTGCAATCACCACCATACTTACGGCTGTCATAGGTGCTGTAGGACCTGAAATTTGAGTATTAGTGCCTCCAAAAAGTGCAGCAAAAAAGCTCACAAAGATAGCTCCATAAAGCCCTGCACTAGGACCTAAACCAGAACTTACTCCAAAAGCTAAAGCCAAAGGTAATGCTACAATTCCTGCAGTTACACCTCCAAACATATCACCCTTAAAATGAGTGAAATCAATTATTTTTTTCATTATTAATTTCCTTTAAATATCAGTTATAAATCTTATCAAACGCTAATCATTTATACTAATTTAGGAGGGGGAGAGCTAATTTCTGGTTCAAAACTATTAATATAACTTATGTTATAAAGTTCATTTAAATCAAAAGTGAATAAATATAATTTACCTAAAAACCAATGCAAGGGTAATTCAGTTTCGAATAATTCAGTTTCAATGTCTGTTTCGTTTTCTTCCGAATCTCTCTCATTTTCCTCACATTCTTCAATCATATCATCTTGATTTTCGATTGATTGAACTATAATCGGTTTAGCAATAAAGAAAAATATTAAAGAAAAAGACAAAATTCCTTTTTGAAAAAATGCAACCAAGTTTATTTTATTTACTGCTAAAAATTTCATTTTTATTGCTTGTTTTCTTTCCTAGAAAATTACACTATAATTCTTTAAATACTTAAACTAATTAAATCTTTTATTGCTTCAACAGTATCTTCATCATCTGTAAGAGGTTCTGCAATAGCAACGTTGCATGCTAACCTTGGTGGCAATCCACTTTTTATTAAAATAGCAGCATCAACGAGTAGTCTCGTAGAAACCGTTTCTGCCAATCCAAGCTCAGTTAAATTTCTAATTTTCTCCCCAATCTTAATGAGTTTTTTGGCTATATCGCCATCAACTCCAGTTTCATTAATTAGAATTTCTGTTTCAATTTTATTTTCAGGATAAGCAAATGAGAGCGAAATAAATCGTTGACGAGTTGATGGTTTTAATTCTTTGAATCCTTTTTGATAGCCTGGATTATAGGTTGCTACCAACATAAAAGATTCGTCAGCTACAATTGATTCTCCTGTTTTATCAATAAACAATGTTCTTCGATGATCGGTTAATGAATGTAAAGCAACCACAATATCTGGTCGTGCTTCAGCAACTTCATCTAAATATAAAATTGCTCCTTCTTTTACTGCTCTTGTCATTGGCCCATCCACCCAAATAGTTTCTGCTCCTTTTATAATGTATCGCCCTATTAAATCTGTTGAAGAAGTTTCTTCATGACAAGCAACAGTATATAGTTTCTTACCCATTTTATGAGCCATATATTCAACAAACCTAGATTTACCAGTTCCTGTTGGTCCCTTTAAAAGTAGGGGCAACTTATTTTTATAAGTATGTTCAAAAATTACTTCTTCTTGATCTATTATTTTATAATATGGGTTACTCATTTATACTTTTTTTTGATTAAAAAAGGCTGAGACACTTTTACATCTCAGCCTTTTTCTTATTATTAAAAATAAAACTATTCCGAGACTAATGCTTCGTCAGTTGGCTTTCCGTATTGAAAAAAGTTAATAATATACAATACAATTCCAGCTGTAAAACCAGTTGCACACAATACTAACACTAAAAAATGAGGCTCTATTTCTTTTTGAGTTTCCATAAAATCAACACCCATAATTCTCTCCATATATACCTGTGCAACACCTGCTACACCAAAAGCTACAGTCATACCAATCATGCCAATATTACTTAACCAAAAAGCGTATCTAGTCATATTGTTGTCGTATAACTTTCTTCCTGTTAGGTTAGGCATAGCATAAGCAATTATTGCTAAAACAATCATTGCATAAGCTCCCCAGAATGCCATGTGTCCGTGCATTGCCGTAACCAACGTACCGTGAGTATATAAATTCACATTTGGCAATGTATGTGCTGCACCTAATAAACCCGCTCCAACAAATGAAGTTATGGCCGCACCCAATGTCCAGTTTAAAGCGGTTTTGTTTGGGTGTTTTTTCTCTCCTTTTCTGTACATGTTTATTGCAAACAATGCCATTGCTAAGAAAGCTAAAGGTTCTAAAGCTGAGAATATACCTCCAATCCATAACCAGTATGATGGAGCACCAATATAATAGTAGTGATGACCTGTTCCTAAAATACCCGATAAGAACGTTAAACCAACAATTACATACAGCCATTTTTCAATTACCTCTCTATCTACACCTGTAATTTTAATTAATAAGAAGGCTAAAATACCACCCATAATTAACTCCCAAACTCCCTCAACCCAAAGGTGAACAACATACCATCTATAAAATGAATCTAATGTTTGACTATCAAACCAAATCATACCAGGTAAATAAAGTAAAGCGGCGAACAATAATCCCATTGTTAATACAAGAGCTGTGGTTGTTTGTCTTTTCCCAGTAAATAAGGTCATTAAAATATTAAATAAGAAAGCTAATACATTAACTACCACTAAATAATCAAGAGGTCTTGGAATTTCTAAGAATTTACGCCCTTCCCACCAATTTAAGTGATAAGCAATAACTGCTGTTACACCTACCGCTAAAAAGCTAATTAATTGAATGATTGCCAATTTTGGTGAGTATAACTCATTTTGAGACTCTTCAGGAATAATGTAATAAGCTGAGCCCATAAACCCTAATAATAACCAACAAACTAACAAGTTTGTATGTACAGCTCTTGCGGTATTAAAAGGTATTATTTCATGTAAGCCATCCATGCCCATATGAGCAAAACCCATAATAAATCCATATATAATTTGTAGTACTAATAATCCTAATGCGGATAAGAAAAACCAATAGGCTATTTTTTGTGTTTTAAATTTCATCTTTATAAATTTTATTGGTTATTAATTAGTTATTTTTTTCAACTTTATATTTAGGTTTTGCTGGAAACCCATTTAAGTCAACATTACCAATCCATACAAAATATTCAATTAGATTACTTGCCTCCTCATCTGAAAAGCCATAAGCAACCATTTTTCTACCACTTGTATGCTCTCCCCAAGGAGTTGGCGACATTAAAACTCCTTTAATATAAGCCTCACCTCTTCGTTCAACTACTTTTGTTAATTCAGGTGCGTAATAAGCACCTTCTCCAAAAATTGTATGACATCCCATACAGTTATTTTCCTCCCAAAGGTGTTTACCTGCAACTACTGCTTCGGTAATGTTTTCTTCATGTGTTTGTTCTCCCACCCTATTTATGTGTGTGTCTAACGACAAACCTAGAAACAGAACTGAAAAAATAACTGTTCCTGCTAGAAAAAACAGTTTTGCTTGACTTTTTGTTAACATAGTTTATAAATTTTAAATTATTTTTTCTTAATAAAAGACATTTACATCTTTATTTTGTAAATATATAATATTGTTTATGCTTTCTTATTGATTATTATCAGTATTAAATGTGTGTTTTGGAATACAAAAATATGATTATAATCATACTCTATTAAATTGAAACGATATTTTTTATACTAGATTTATTTAAAATAATTATCCTTTTACCTTTTATTTCAATTAATCTTTCATGCTTAAATTCAGCTAATACTTTTGTTACCTGATTTGATGTTAAACCAACTAATTCAGAAACATCTTGTCTGCTAAGTTTTTCAACATGCATAATTTCGTTATTATCTTCTAAACCAAACCTATCTATTAAAACAAGAACAGCTTTTGCAACTTTTTCTCTAACATTAAAAATTGCCATATCCCTTAACTTTGTTTCTTCATGATTCAATTCTTCAGCATAAAACAGCATTAAATTAATTGTCAATTGCGGCACTTTTTCAAGTAGGTAAAAAAAGTAATCTCTAGAAAAAAAACAAATTTCTGCATCAGTTATAGTTTGAGCAGAAATGCTAAAAATGTTGGGTTTTGGTAATCCTCTATGTCCCAAAATATCTCCATCTAAACTAAACCTAACAATATGATCTTTATTAAAAGCTCCATTTTTATAAACCTTAACTATTCCCGACTTTACAAAATAAATACCTGTATTTTCATTTCCTTCAAAAAAAACATGTTGTTTTTTTGATAAACAATTTATCACTTTATTCTTATTTACATCTTCAATTATTGAAATTGGAGTGTACTTTTTTATAAAACAATTATTGTTCTCACAATCTAAACAAGATACTTTATTGTTTGTCATCTAGTCTTTTGATAAGTTTCTGATAAAAGCATTACCATTATCTAGTTTATGTACTAAATCGGCTATCGATGTACTGGTAAATAAGGTAAATAAACCATCTCTATAAATTTTAAAATCATCATGCAATGGACAGGGATGTTCTTCCGAGCACTCTTTCAATCCTAGTCCGCAACTATGAAAAAAATCTAGTCCATCAACAACTTCTATAACTTTTAAAATTTTTGTTTTTTGTGAATCTTCATCTAAATAAAAACCTCCATGAGGTCCCTTAACAGATTGTATAATCTTATGCTT
>CAXBPN010000088.1:0-9324 GCA_963977515.1 uncultured Flavobacteriales bacterium | reverse complement strand
GGTGTCATTTTACTATTAAATTGTTTAGTAAATAATTATAGCGACATCAAAAGAAAATTGAAGATACTATACATCACCCTTCTTGTCTTCTTTTCTGTATTCATATTAATGTTATATTCAAAAGCAGGAATTATTTCTCTATTTATTATTTATTTGAGTTTTGGAATATACATCGCTGTAAAAGTTAAGAAAATTAAATACTTTCTATACAGTATTGTTTCAGCTCTTTTGTTAGGTTTAGTATTATTTATTTTTATTCCCAATACAAACACAAGGCTAAACACAATAATTGATGGGCTTAGTGCTCAAGAATTAGACCCTAGCTCAACAGAATCTACACAACTAAGGATATTTGTATGGAAGGCTGCAAATGAATTAATAACATCTAACCCTATTCTTGGATATGGGCTTGGTGATGCTGACGATGTTCTTATCCATAAATATGAAGAGAAGGGCTATTGGGGGGCTTTTGAAAAGAAACTAAATGCCCATAATCAATTTTACCAATCTATTATTTCGGTTGGCTATATTGGAGTTATTCCCTTTTTATTGTTTTTTGCTATTTATTTTATCAATGGTATAATGAGTCGGTCTCTTTTAAAAATTCTTTTTGTTGTACTCTCTCTGTTTGTCTTTTTATTTGAATCGTATTTACAAACACAAGCAGGTGTCTTTTTTATTGCTATATTCTCAGTTTTATTTTTTATAATGCCTAATAAAACAGATCATTCATTATAAATGCTAAAAGATAAAATATATAACTCTGATTTTTTAAAGCATATTTTGGTATTAGTGTCGGGAACAATTTTAGCTCAAATTATTCCTGTTTTATTACAGCCTTTTTTAAGGAGAATTTATTCGCCAGAGCAATTTGGTTTATTTGCGGTTTACTCTAGTATATTTAGTATGTTGGCAGTAGTTGCCGCAGGAAAATACGACACTACTATTGTCGTTCCAAAAGAAGATAGTAAGGCTTCCTATCTTGTTCTGGGCTCTATAATTATTAGCTTATTTTTTAGCCTTGTTTGTTTATTTTTTTTCATTTTATTTAACGAACAAATTATTTTGTTTTTTGACTTTCCTCAAACCATTAGTTCATGGCTCTATTTCATTCCGTTAAGTATCTTATTTATTGCAATTTTTAGAAGTTTAAATAACTGGCTAATCCGTAAAAAGCAGTTTAAAGAATCTTCGTATAATAAAATTATAAGAAGAACAGCAGAAGGAACTGCTCAATTAACCTTAAGTCTTTTTAATGGTGGTTCGGGGCTAATTATTGGCAATATTGTTGGTGACTTTTTCAATCTTATTTTTACTTTTTTTCAAGCAAAAAAAAGTAAACTTCAACTTAAGTTTACCCCCCACTTGCTAAAAGAAGTTTTATATAAATATAAAGACTATCCTATCTATAGCGCTATCCCTTCATTATTAAATGCAGTAAGTTTATTCCTACCTGTGCTTATTATAAATAAATTTTATAGCCAAGAATCAACAGGGTATTTTGATTTAAGTAGGCAAATGCTAGCTCTTCCTTTAGCACTAATCTCAACAACAGTATCGCAAGTATTGTTACAAAAAGTTGCTGAGCAAAAAAATAATGCTACTAAAATTAGCTCTTTCATTCTAAAGTTAAGCTCTATACTTTTAATTCTGTCAGTAGTTGGAGGAAGTATAATTTACTTATTTGGCCCTCAATTGTTCAGCTTTATTTTCGGTTCAGACTGGTTAATTTCAGGTGAAATTGCACAAATTTTGGTGTTTGGTTATTGCATCAAGTTTATTGTATCGCCATTAAGTACAGTTTTTATTTCACTAGAAAAAATTAGAATTAGTAGTATTTGGCAAGTTTTTTATTTTAGTTTAATCTGTTTACTCCTTTTAATGGAGAATATAGATCTTGAACATTTTTTAATGTATTATGTAATAATTGATATTGTTGCTTATTCGATTTATTTTGTCTTAATTTTGATTATAACTAAAAATTACGACAATCAACTTTCTAATGAATAAATCTAATATTCATATTTGCCACTTAACATCTGCTCATCCAGATGGTGACGTTAGAATTTTTCATAAACAATGTGTTAGTTTAGCAAAATTTGGTTACAAGGTATCTCTAATTATTCCTAATACTTTATCAAGGATAGAGAAAGGAGTAAATATAATCTCCTTTAACTGTGATTATAACACTAAACGCGAACGAATGACTATTGCTGTTAATCGAGTGTTTGAAGAGGCAATTAAGCTTAATGCTGATATATACCAACTCCATGACCCTGAACTTCTTAAAATTTCTAAAAAATTAAAAAAGAGAGGTAAAAAAGTTATTTATGATGTACATGAAGATCTTCCTCGACAAATTATGTCAAAACATTGGATCCCCAAATATCTAAGAAAAATTATCTCTATAACTGCTGAATACTATGAGAATAAAATAGCCTACCAATTAAATGGCATAATTACAGCTACACCATTTATAAAAAACAGATTTAAAAAAATTAATCAAAATACAATTGACATTAACAACTTCCCAATTTTAAATGAATTGTTTATTGAACAGAAATATTACGAAAAAGAAGAAAACAACATTTGTTATGTTGGAGGCATCACTAAAAACAGAGGTGTTTTTGAATTAGTAAGTAGTTTACACAATATTTCAGTAAAATTATTATTGGCAGGAAGTTTTCTTGAAAATGATATCCGAACCGAACTAGTAAAGAAATCGACTTGGAAGCAGGTAGTTGAACTCGGTTTCTTAAATCGCGAAGAAGTAAAAGAAGTTTACAAAAAATCAAAAATAGGAATGGTTACTTTACACCCTATTGTAAACTATATTGACTCCTTACCTGTTAAAATGTTTGAATATATGGCGGCAGGTATCCCTGTTATTGCATCAAACTTTACATCTTGGAAAACTATTATTGAAAAACATAATTGTGGAATTTGTATTGACCCACTTAATGTTTCAGAAATAAGTAATGCATTGGAGAAACTATTAAATAATCCAGACTTGGCTGCTGAAATGGGCAAGAATGGACAAAACTTAGTTTTAAAAAATTATAATTGGGAAATTGAGGAAAAAAAACTATTAGCTTTTTATAAAACAATAATTGAATAATACTGTTTCCATAATAATTCCTTGCCTTAATGAAGTGAACTACATTGGTAAATGTATTCAATCATTAATAGATAATTCATATCCGAAAAACCTTATTTCTATCTATGTTTGTGACGGGATGAGTAATGATGGAACACGAAAATTAGTTCAGACATTTATTGATAATTATAACCATATTTTTCTTTTAGACAATATAAAAAGAACAACACCTATTGCGCTAAATTTGGGCTTAAAAAAATCAACTTCTGACATTAAAATTATACTTGGCGCTCATTCTGAAGTTGATGAAAATTTTATTCTTGAGAATGTTAAAGCTATTAATCTAAACTCTGAAATTGGTTGTGTTGGTGGCGTTTTAGAAAATGTTTACGAAAATGATGTTTCTAAAATAATTGGACTTGCAATGTCTTCTTCTTTTGGCGTAGGAAATGCCCATTTTAGAACTGGCAACAAAAATGGATACGTTGACACTGTTGCTTTTGGAGCCTATAAAAAAGAAGTATTTAATGCTGTTGGGTATTTTGATGAAAGTTTAGATAGAAATCAAGATGATGAGTTTAATTTTAGGTTAACTAAACATGGTTTCAAGATATTTCTATCTGAAAAAATTAAATGTAAATATTTTGTTAGAGCTAGTTATAAAAAATTATTTAGACAATATTTTCAATATGGATATTGGAAAGTTTTTGTAAATAAAAAGCACAAAACAATTACCTCTTTAAGGCAACTTATTCCTGTTTTTTTTGTACTCTTTTTAATTACGAGTTTAATAATAGGGGTTATTGCTCCTAAACTGCTTATTGTTTCTGCTATAATACTCAGTTTTTATATTATTCTAAGTTTCAAATCAAGTTTATCGTTAACAAATAAAATTAAGAATAACATTAAAATACCATTTGTTTTTTTTATTCTTCATATTAGCTATGGGTTAGGTTATCTTATGGGGGTAATTGATTTTTTAATACGATTTAAAAAACCAAACAGTAAAGCAAAAACTTTGACTAGATAATCCTTGTAAAACTCTTACCTTTATAATCCATTGTTAATATAGTTTTTAAATGATTCCATTTTCACCTCCACACATTAATCAAAAAGTAATTGAAGAAGTTACAAAGGTTCTTCAATCGGGTTGGATTACAACAGGTCCGAGAACTAAACAATTTGAAAAGGAAATTACAGCTTATTGTGGTAATAAAAATACACTATGCCTAAATAGTGCTACAGCAGGTTTGGAAACTATATTGAGATGGTTTGGAGTTAAAGAAGGGGATGAAGTAATATTACCAGCTTATACCTATTCTGCTACTGCAAATGTAGTAATCCATTGTGGTGCAACACCTATTTTTGTTGATATTAATGCTGATGATTTTAACATTAGCATAAGTGAAATTGAGAAAGCTATTACTTCTAAAACAAAGGTAATTATGCCAGTAGATTTTGGTGGATTTCCTTGTGAATATGAAGCTTTAAATTTACTCGTTGCTAAATATAAATCAAAATTTATTTCAGCTACAGACGAACAATTAAAACTTGGGAGAATTTTAGTGCTTTCAGATTCAGCACATTCTTTTGGAGCAAAGTACAACAACAAAAGAGCAGGTACTTTGGCTGATGTTTCTGTTTTTTCTTTTCATGCTGTAAAAAACCTAACTACAGGAGAAGGTGGTGCTATAACACTAAACCTTCCTGAGCCATTTAACAATTCTGAAGTTTATAATGATTTGTGTGTTAAAACCTTACATGGTCAAAATAAAGATGCTTTAGCGAAAACGCAAAAAGGAAATTGGAAATATGATATTGTTGAAGCTGGCTACAAATGTAACATGACAGATATTATGGCTGCAATTGGTCAAGTAGAACTAGAACGATATGATAGAGAAACACTACCCAAGAGAAAAGAAATCTGTGAAATATATTCTGCCAAATTAGCTAAATACTCATGGGCTCAACTACCACTTTTTAATGACAATCAAAAAGAAAGTAGCTACCATTTATACCCATTAAGAATAAAAGGAATTTCAGAAATTCAAAGGGATCAAATCATTCAAGAAATTTTCAATAAAGATGTTTCCGTTAACGTTCATTTTATTCCTGTTCCTAAAATGAGTTTTTATGTAAACCTAGGATACAACTTAAATAATTACCCAACTACATTAGATAATTTTTCTAGAGAAATCTCTTTACCTGTTTTTTATGATTTAACCAATGAAATGATTGATACTGTTTTGGATGCAGTTATTACTTCTGTTGAAAAAGTATTAAATAACTAATCTAATTGAAACGATTTATAGACATATTTTTCTCCTTACTTGGACTACTATTTTTAATACCATTTTTTATAGTTATTAGTTTATTAATAATAATTGATTCAAAAGGAGGTACTTTTTATAAACAAGTTAGAGTAGGTTTAAATAATAATGATTTTTACTTATTAAAATTTCGCTCAATGAAAACCAATGCCGATAAAAATGGATTGTTGACCGTTGGAGCAAAAGATAGTAGAATAACTAAAATTGGTTATAAGTTACGTAAATACAAACTAGATGAACTCCCTCAACTAATAAATGTATTAAAAGGAGATATGAGTTTAGTTGGACCTCGTCCAGAGGTTAGAAAATATGTTGATTTATACAATGAGAAGCAATTAAAAGTATTGTCCGTTAAACCAGGAATAACTGATTATGCTAGTCTTAAATTTTTTAATGAAAATAAAATTTTAGGAAAATCTTCAACACCCGAAGAAACATATATTAAAGAAATAATGCCTATTAAACTGGATTTAAACCTCAAGTATATTAATGAATACAGTACCTTTACAGATGTAAAGATTATTTTAAAAACACTAAAAAAAATAATTAATTAAGAAAAATAAATTTTTTCTCATAATTTAAATAGCATAAGTTTTCAATGAAATTAATTCATCACCTTTTTCAAAACAACATTCCTCGATGGATTATATTTATCATTGACGTAATTATTTGTTTTTTCTCAATTGTTCTTGCTTATTTAGTCCGATTTAACTTTGACATCCCTGACATTGAAATTAAAGGATTCCCTTTTGTATTTGTTACTATATTAGGAGTAAGGATGCTAGGTTTCTACTTTTCTAAAACTTATAAAGGAATTGTTAAACATACGAGTTCTAAAGATTCTCAACGCATATTTATATCGGTAACAATAGGAAGTTTAGCTTTTGTATTCATAAACCTTATTTACTTTTATGGTATTAACCATACATTTCCTCTACCTTTTTCAATTATAATAATCGACTATATGTCAACGCTTTTCTTAATGATTATATTAAGAGTCGTTTTTAAAGCATTATATACTGAAATTATAAACCCTTACCGAGAAAAAAGTAATGTTATCATATTTGGTGCTGGAGAGTCTGGTATAATTACTAAACGAGCTTTAGAAAGAGATGCTGGCTTACAATACAAAGTAATAGCTTTTATTGATGATGATAAGAAAAAAGAAGGTAAAATTTTAGAAGGAACACCCATCCTTAACTTCAATAAGTTAGATGAATTATTAATGAACAATGACGTAGCTCACTTAATTATTTCAGCTCAAAACATCTTACCCGAACGTAAAAAAACAATAGTTGATAGCTGCTTAAATTACAACACAAAAGTATTGAATGTACCACCTGTATCAAGTTGGATAAATGGTGAGCTTAGTTTTAAACAAATTAAACAAATTAAAATTGAAGAGTTACTCGAACGAGAATCGATTGAGTTAAATCTTGAGAATATAAAAAATCAGCTTTCAAGTAAAACTATATTAGTTACTGGTGCTGCTGGTAGTATTGGTAGTGAAATTGTTCGTCAAGTAATTAACTTTAACCCAAAAAAAATAATTTTACTTGATCAAGCCGAATCTCCATTATATGATATGGAAATGGAGCTAAAAGATAACTATGATAACCTTGCTTACGAAATTGTTATTGGAGACATAAGAAATATTGAACGATTAGAAAGCGTATTCAAGACGTTTAACCCAGAAATAGTGTTTCATGCAGCAGCATACAAACATGTACCGATGATGGAAAACAATCCATCTGAATCTATTTTAACAAATGTTTTTGGAACTAAAAACTGTGCTGACTTAGCAATAAAATATAATGTAGAAAAATTTGTTATGGTTTCTACTGATAAAGCTGTCAACCCAACAAACGTTATGGGAGCAAGTAAAAGAATTGCCGAAATTTACACGCAGTCACTTGGGAAAACTACCTCAAAAACTAAATTTATAACAACTCGTTTTGGTAATGTATTGGGTTCTAATGGGTCAGTAATTCCAAGGTTTAGACAACAAATTGAAAGTGGAGGCCCTGTAACGATTACACATCCCGACATTACTCGTTTCTTTATGACTATTCCTGAGGCTTGTCAATTGGTTTTAGAGGCAGGAACAAGTGGTAATGGTGGAGAAATATTCATCTTCGATATGGGCGAATCAGTTAAGATTCTTGATTTAGCTAAAAAAATGATTAAACTATCTGGTTTAACTTTAGATAAAGACATTAAAATAATTTTTACAGGATTAAGACCTGGTGAGAAACTATATGAAGAACTACTCGCTAATGAGGAGAACACTTTACCTACTCACCATCATCAAATTATGATAGCTAAAGTAAAGGAATATGATTTTGACTTTATAAGTGCTAAAATTCAAGACTTAATTAATTGTTTTGAGAAGCAAAACAATAACCTTATTGTTAAACAAATGAAGGATCTTATACCTGAATTTAAAAGTAATAACTCAGTCTATGAAAAACTTGATTAACTAAAAAAACATCAATTAATGGCTTTTTTGTTTGAATGAAAATTTAGGTTAGGAATTTTTTTTAAGAAGAAGATAAAATTTAGAATAATTATTGATTAGAACTTATTCCTAAAAGTTCTTCATATTCTTTAAAACGATGTTTTCGAATAGGTCTAATCATAGGTTCAGTATCAAAATAAAGTAATAAGCAAGGCGAAATATTCTTGTATTTTTCTACATACTCATATCGAATAAGTTCTTTATTGTTAATTCGTTGCTTTATTTTGTTATGGTAGGGGTACATCTTGAAGTAAAATTAATGAATCTGTTTAAGTGATTTTTATCAGTATTCATTTTATCATAAAAAACTACCTTTAATGTAAATTAAAAACCAAACGATGAGAATTGAAGAAATAATGACAAGCCCAATAGCGGTTGCACATCCAGGAGTGAAAATAGCAAGTTTAAAAGATATGTTTACTCGTAAAAAGATAAATGCTGTACCAGTGTTAGAAGAAGATGGAACTATTTCTGGAATCATTTCTTCGAGTGATTTGATTGCAGTTCATAATGAATCGTTATTGGTTCGAGATATTATGTCTAGAAACGTACATATTGGGTTAAAAAATAATAGGGTAAAAGATGCCGCTAAGATGATGGTAAAACATGGGGTGCACCATTTGGTAATTATGGATGATGGGAATGTTGTAGGAATGTTAAGCTCGATGGATGTTGTAAAAGTATATTCCGAGGAATAATTTAGTTATTCAATTTCGATAACTTGAGCGTCTTCCATATATAGTTCTTGCAATTTTTCAATTTTATGGTCAAACTTGTTTGAAAAAACTAAGTATTGACATTTTGCCAAACTTTCTACTATTCGATGAATTTCGGTATGAAAGCTTGTGCCGATTAAAAATTCAGCATCTTCAATTATTAATAATTGGAGGTTGGCTAAGTTTAATCCGTTTTGGAAATAGATTTTATTTAAGCGTTTAGGGGTTCCAATAACAATGTCACAACCAACGTAAATAACATCTTTTTGATTATCAATTTTAGCTTCTTCATAAGCAATAGAAATTCGTAAGTCAGTGTTTTTTATCCACTTATTAAATTCTTCTTCAAGTGCTAATACTGATTGTTTGTCTTTTGCAAAAATTAATGCACGAGGTACATCTTCAAAGGATTTACCATTTAGTTTTTGAATGGTATTGATAATTAAGTTAGTCGTTTTTCCTGCTCCTTCAGGTGCAATTCCAATATAATTTGCACCACCTTTAATTTTTGGGATGAGTTGTTTTTGAAAAGGTGTAGGTTCTTCAATGCTATATTTTAATAGAGTTTCTTTTAAGCAAGGAAGTAATTTTTTGAAAGGCATGTTATGAATTTTAAAGCAAAGGTATAAGAAAAAAGGGGCTAATAAAGGTTGTTGTTAATCA
>CAXBPN010000087.1:0-9496 GCA_963977515.1 uncultured Flavobacteriales bacterium | reverse complement strand
AAACAATGATAGCGAGGAGGGCAAAGAAGATGAATAATATTTTTAAAATGACATATCACAAACTATTTAAAAGCATACTTTTTATTATTCCTTGCTTTTTAGGGTTTACTCAAAGCTATGCTCAAACATTAGATACCACTACTATTGTAACTGTAAAACCTTACAGCCCAACGTTATCTGATGCTTTTAAAATTAAAGACAACCCTAGCATACAAGACACCGATAAAATTGTGCCTACACTCAAGTATAGTTTCATGAACAAACAAGTTCCTGTAGCTTTTGAAATAAATGAGATTAAACCAGCAAAAATTAAAGGAGAACCTTTAGTGAAATTGTATAGTGGTTATGGTAAATTAGGCTTTGGAACAAACAAAACACCTTTAGCAGAGTTGTATTTTAATTCAACACGATCTAAAAATTTCTCTTATGGTTTTTATGGTAAACATTTAAGTTCGAGCGGAATTTCTAGTATAGAGTATAGTGACTTTAGCGATAATCATATCAGTTTATTTGGTAAACGATTTTTAAAAGACTTTACACTTTACGCTAAGTTTGATTACGATAGAAATGTAATTCATTATTATGGATTTCCAGAAAACTCAACTGCCGACATTAATGATAAAGGTTTATTGAAACAACGATTTAATAAGTTTGGCGGTACAGCAAGCTTAACGAGGAATTTTACTGATTCAGCTCAATTTGATTATAATTTTGACATTAACTATCATCACATTATTGATTTATTAGATGTATCGGAAAACAACATTAATATAGCGGGTAGTTTAAGTAAATACCATAAAAATGAGCTTTACGCGATTGATTTAATTACAAATTTTGACAAATTAAACAATAGTTTAAATCAGGATAAAACATTAATTGTTGGAGCAAAACCTTACATAAAAACTACAGCCGATAAATGGCAGTTTAAAGTTGGGCTAGGGTTATTTATTAATCAGATGGATAAAACTAAATTCTACTTTTACCCTGAAGCAGAATTTAAGTATGACGTAGTTCAGCAAATTATTATTCCTTATGTTGGAATAACTGGTGGAGTTACCCCAAACAATTTAAATACTTTTTACACTGACAATCCTTTTATAAACACTTCAACTTTAGGCATTGCTAATACAAATCAGAAATACAACATTTATGCAGGGATTAGAGGAAGTATCAGTAAACATTTAACCTTTAACACGAGCTTTAGCAAACAAAAATTAGAAACAGTACCTCTATATGTTAAAGATGTAAGTAATGTACTAGAAAATCAATTCACAGCAATTTATGACACCTTAGCTTTAACTAAAATTAGTGGAGAGTTAGCTTATCAAAAATTAGAAAAGTTTAAAATAATATTGGCTGGAGATTTTTATGGATATACTCCAGAAAACGAAATTAAAGCTTGGCATAGACCTGACTTAAAAATTAGCTTAAATGGTATTTATGATTTAAGCGATAAAATTATTGTAAAAGCTGATTTCTTCTTTATCAACAAACAATTTGCAAAGGTTTACACCACTTTTACTGATGCAAGTAATCAAATTATTACAACTCCTGAAGCTGTTGAGTTAAAAGGAATTTTTGATGCAAACTTAGGTTTTGAATACCGTTACACTAAAAAATTATCGGCCTTTATCCAGTTTAATAATATAGCTGCAGCCAAATATCAAAAATGGCAAGATTACCGTATTCAACGATTTAATGTATTGGGTGGGTTGACTTATTCTTTTTAAGAATTTAAAAAATCAGTATATTTGTTGTATGCATTTAGAGTTAAAAAACATACTGAAACTTAGTGTTGCCGAACGAATATTAATGGTGGAAAAAATTTGGGATAGTATTACCCCAGAAAATATTGAGATTTCAGATGCTCAAAAAACTGAACTTGATAGTAGATTGTTAAAACATAAAAACAATCAGACATCTTATTCTTCTTGGAACGCGATAAAAGATGATTTAAAAAATCGTTAATGCACCAAATTTTATTTTCAGAAGAAGCTAAAAAAGATTTTATTGCTGCTTACAATTGGTACGAATCCATTAGACAAGGCTTAGGAGCTGAATTTGAATTAAGCATTGATGCTAGCATCTTATATATAGCCAGAAACCCCTCAATTTTTCAAAAAAGGTACAAAACTATTCGTGTTTGTTTTATAGACCGGTTTCCTTATGGAATACACTATTTTATTGATAAAAAAGTAATACGAGTATTAGCTATTTTTCACACCAATAAAAACCCAACCAATTGGGACATAATAAAAACTTAAAAAACAAAAAGAACACATAGCATTTCCTACTTTTGTTGACTACAAATTTTCCTATGCAAGAATATAGTAAAGAAAAACAATTAAGATACGACCAAGCTTATTTAAAAATGGCTTTAGAGTGGGCAAAATTATCACATTGTACACGTAAAAAAGTTGGGGCTTTAATTGTAAAAGACAGAATGATAGTTTCTGATGGGTACAATGGAACACCTACAGGATTTAACAATTGTTGTGAAAATGATTTAGGAAAAACGCATTGGTATGTATTACATGCTGAAGCCAATGCAATTTTAAAAGTTGCAAAGTCAACACACGAAATTAATGGGGCTACTTTATACATTACATTATCTCCTTGTAAAGAATGTAGTAAATTGATTGTTCAATCAGGAATAAAAAGGGTGGTATATTGCATGGGCTACAAAGACAATTCTGGCTTATCATTCTTAGAAGAATCAGGTATTGAAGTGTGTCAAATTGAAACTTTAGAATAAATGAAAAAAAATAAAAATCTTTTTTATTACCTACTTCCTCTTGTATTTGCTGTTTGTGTAGTTGTTGGGATCTATCTTGGTGCTTACCTATCAAAAAATTCGACTGAAAAAACAAGAATATTTCCAACAAACATTCGATTTAACACGGCAAACAAGTTAAACGAAATTTTAAATTTTGTTGAAGATACTTATGTAGATTCTGTAGATAAAGAAGCCATTACAGAAAGTTCAATTGCTACAATTTTATCAAAACTAGATCCCCATTCTTATTATATACCTGCAACCGATTTTAATGGAATGAACGACCCATTAGAAGGTAACTTTGAAGGAATTGGTATAGAATTTAGAATTGTTGACGACACCGTTATGGTGATATCAGCAATACCAAATGGACCATCAGAAAAACTAGGAATTGAAGCTGGTGACAGGATTATAAAAGTTGACACTACAGAAATAGCTGGAAATGGAATAACGAATGAAGATGTAATAAAACTTTTAAAAGGTCCTAAAGGCACAAAAGTTAATGTTACTATAGTTAGAAAAGGCATTAAGAAAAAATTGAAGTTTGCAATTGTAAGAGACGAAATACCTATTTTTAGTATTGATGCACCCTACTTAATTAATGAAAGTACAGGGTACATAAGAATTACTCGTTTTGCAAAAACGACTTACGATGAATTTCTACAAGCTACCAAAAAGCTAAAAGAAGAAGGTATGGAAAACTTGATTATTGATTTAAGGGGTAATGGTGGCGGAGTTTTAAGTGCAGCTACCGATATTGCTGATGAACTCCTCACAAAAAACAAAATGATTGTTTATACTCAAGGTAGAGTCCGCAATAAAAAAGAATATTTTTCTACCAAAAAAGGAATATTAAAACGGATTAATGTTGCTATTTTGATCAACGAAAACTCTGCTTCTGCTAGTGAAATATTAGCCGGTGCAATACAAGATAATGATAGAGGAACTATTATTGGAAGACGTTCTTTTGGTAAAGGTTTGGTTCAAGAACAAGTAATGTGGCCAGATGGTTCTGCATTAAGATTAACAGTAGCTCGTTACTACACCCCTACTGGGCGTTGCATTCAAAAACCATATACTGAGGATATGGAATCCTATAATATGGAATCGTACAACCGATATTTAAATGGTGAATTATTAAGTTCTGACAGCATTCATTTTCCCGATTCTTTAAAATACTATACTCCTCAAGGAAAAATAGTTTATGGTGGTGGTGGAATTATGCCAGATATTTTTGTTCCATTAGATACAGCAGGCAATACGCCTTATTTTTACGAAATGAGATATCGAGGTATTTTGCAAGCTTTCTCATTAAATTATGTTGACAATCAACGAAATAAATTAAAAGAAAAATACAAGGATGCACTAACCTTTAAAGAACAATTTAAGGTTGATGATGATTTGTTTAATAGTGTTATTAAATATGCTGAAGAAAACGAAATGCCTCGAAATTTAGTAGAAATCAGTGAATCTAAAAAGTTAATCATAGAAAGCGTAAAAGGTTTTATAAGTAGAGATTTGTGGGGTAATTTTGGGTATTACGTAATTATTAACGAAAACGACAAAACCATTCAAAAAGCACTTTCAGAATTTAATAAAGAATGAAAAAAGATATAAATCCATCACCAATTAAAGATGTTGCCATAGCAGTTGTTAAAGAACAAAATGAGCTTGCAGAAGATGTTTGGAATGTATATCTAATCAATTTAAAAAATGATAAGCTTGAACAAGTGTTGGTTTCATCAAAAGGTTATTTAAAACTAGAAAATGGTGAAGAAACAAAAACATCAATGCTTAGGCATGGATTAGGCGATATTGAAGCCAAAAGTTTTTGCAAAATAGAACCTATAATGGAAAATTTATTTGGACTTCATAACGAATACTGGTTAACTTATTTCCATAACAATGAGTTATTGGATAAAAAATATATATTTTTAGCCGAAACGATTAAAGAAGAAAATTTTACCACTATCCCTCTTATTGAAAAAAAAGGAATTCTCATTAAATAAACACACTTTTTTTCTTAACTTGAGCCTACTAAAAAATCACATTTTATGCTAGAAAATGTTAATATAGAAAAGGTTTTATTTTTAGATATTGAGACCGTAGCCCAAGCTAAAAATTACGATGATTTACCTGAGACAATTCGATTTCATTGGGAGAAAAAATCTGATAAAATCGAAAAAGAAGGTGAATCTGCTTTTGACACCTACGGACGAGCAGGAATTTATGCCGAATTTGGAAAAATTGTGTGTATTTCGGTTGGTTATATCAAAATTGAAAATGGAGTTAAAAATCTAAGAATCAAATCATTTTTTAACCACGATGAAAAAATATTACTTCAAGAATTTTTTGAAGTTTTAAATCATCATTTTAATACGCCACAGCATCTTTTATGTGCTCATAACGGGAAAGAATTTGATTTTCCATACATTGCTCGAAGAGCACTTATTAATGGATTGAAAATACCAGCTATTTTAGACTTGGCAGGCAAAAAACCTTGGGAAGTAAATCATTTAGACACCTTACATTTATGGAAATTTGGTGACTATAAAAACTATACTTCTTTGAGTCTCTTAACAACAATTTTCAACATACCAACACCTAAGGATGATATTGACGGAAGCATGGTCAATGAAGTCTATTGGAAAGACAATGATTTAGAAAGAATAGCTATTTATTGTCAGAAAGATGTTGTTGCACTTACCCAATTATTTTTACGATTTAAAAACGAAGATTTAATACTCGAAAATAACATTATACATAGCTAATTATGAAAGTTAAACTTCACTATTTATTTATTATCCTTTTCGGAATATTATTCTCTTGTACACCAAAAAAGAACCAATATTTTGATACTTTATTAAAAGCCGAAACAGGAATTTTTAGAGGAGTTGAAATTGGAGATAATATTGAAGATGTTAAACTAGCTGAAAATGCAGAATTTTTGGTTGATAACATGCCAGATTATCTTTATTTTGATTATAAATTAGACATGGGAAACAGTTACACGGTTTCTTATGATTTTTCTGAAAATAAACTTTACGAAATAGAATTAGCAGCCTACTTTGATCAAATTGAAGATGCCAATCAACTATTTAAAGATTTTTCTAACTATTTTAATAAAACACATGGTAAAGGTAAAATTGAAGACGATGGTTACACCTCATGGCGAACAAAAAACGAAAAAACAAACACCAATATTGAAGTTGCGATGGTTAACGATAGTCAAGAATATGGCTATATTTCAATCTTAATTAGCAACCTAGACTATTAATTAATAGGCAATTAGCAGCTATTAATCCTTACAATTCAATCAATCATCTAATCTTTAAATTAAGCCTTGCTTAATACTTATTTTAACCTTAAATTTATTCCCTTTTCAAAAAGAGGTTTAGATTATGGAAAATAGAACACTGTTAGAGATAAAAAACTTAGTTACCGAATTCCGTACGGAAGACGAAACCGTAAAAGCTGTAAACGATGTATCTTTTACACTTAACAAAGGAGAAACCATTGGTATTGTTGGAGAATCTGGATCAGGAAAATCTGTGACATCTTTATCTGTAATGCGTTTAATTCCTAATCCTCCAGGAAGAATTGCTGCTGGCGAAATGTTATTTCACCACAAAGATGGAGTAATTGATTTAGCAAAAGCTTCAGAAAAAGAAATGAGAAGTTTAAGAGGAAATGAAATAGCAATGATATTTCAAGAACCAATGACCTCTTTAAACCCTGTTTATACTTGTGGTGACCAAGTTGCTGAAACAATATTATTACACCAAAAAGTAAGTAAAAAAGAAGCTAAAATAAGAACCATTGACCTTTTTAAACAAGTTCAATTGCCTCGCCCTGATGTTATTTTTGATACTTACCCACACCAAATTTCTGGTGGACAAAAGCAAAGAGTAATGATTGCAATGGCAATGTCTTGCAATCCTTCTATATTAATTGCCGATGAGCCAACAACAGCCTTAGATGTTACCGTTCAAAAAACGATTTTGGAGTTGATGAACGAGTTGCAAATTAAGCATGATATGGGTATTATGTTTATTACGCACGATTTAGGAGTAATTGCAGAATTGGCTGATAAAGTGGTAGTAATGTACAAAGGTAAATTGGTTGAACAAGGTACTGTTTTAGAAATATTTACCAACCCCCAACACCCTTACACAAAAGGCTTATTAGCTTGTCGACCACCATTAAACAAACGATTAGAATGGCTACCAACTGTCTCTGATTTTATGACTGTAGATGCTGATGGAGTGATGCACGAAACAAACAAATCGGTTGAAGAAGTAACCAATAGCTTAATTATTTCTCCTGAGCAAACTGCCAAACAACACGAAAAATTATATGCACAAGAACCTGTGCTTCAAATAAAAAACTTAAAAACTTATTTCCCTATTAACAAAGGTATTTTTGGTAAAGCCAAAGATTATGTTAAAGCTGTTGATAATGTAAGTTTTGATGTATATCCTGGTGAAACTTTAGGTTTGGTTGGAGAATCTGGTTGTGGTAAAACAACTTTAGGTAGAACAATTTTAAAATTAGTTGAACCAACTTCTGGACAAATTATATTTGAAGGACATGATCTTACTCATTTAGGTTCAAAAGAAATGCGTGAGTATCGCAAAAAAATGCAAATCATCTTTCAAGATCCTTATTCATCATTAAACCCAAGAATTACGATTGGTGAAGCCATTATGGAACCAATGCGAGTTCATGGTGTATTTAGTAATGACGAAGAACGTAAAGCTCGTGTAATGGAATTATTAAGAAGAGTTAATTTACCTGAGCAACATTTTTACAGATACCCACATGAATTTTCTGGAGGACAACGTCAACGTATTTGTATTGCACGTTCGTTAGCCTTAAATCCTGAATTTATTATTTGTGATGAATCAGTATCTGCATTAGATGTATCTGTTCAGGCTCAAGTATTAAACTTATTAAACGAATTAAAAGCTGAATTTGGTTTTACTTATATCTTTATCTCTCACGATTTATCGGTTGTTAAATTTATGAGTGATAGAATGATAGTAATGAACCAAGGAGAGATAGTTGAAATGGGTTTAGCGGATGAGATTTATGCTAATCCAAAAACTGAATACACTAAGAACTTAATAAATGCTATACCTAAAGGAGAACTAGAAGATATTAAAGCTTCTATTGCTAAAAAAAAAGCCTTAACAGAAGAGGTAGCATAAATTAAGTTATTTGTTAAAAATATTTAACCCCTTGGCATTGCTGAGGGGTTTTTATTTATCTACTTTTATAGTATGGCTAAAACGAAGGTAAAAACAACATTTTTTTGCAACAATTGTGGAGCTCAATTTCCAAAATGGGTGGGCAAATGTAGTTCTTGTAACCAATGGAACACGATAGCCGAAGAAATTATAGCCCGTCCAGATAAAAATGACATTAAAGCAACTTTTAATATTGTTAGAAATAGTAAACCTCAATTATTAGAAGACATTAAAATTGCTGATATTCCTCGAATAAAACTACCCGGAACAGAGTTAAATAGAGTGCTTGGTGGTGGCTTAGTTCCTGGTTCTTTGGTTTTATTTGGAGGAGATCCCGGCATTGGTAAATCGACCTTAATGTTACAAATGTCTTTACGCTTAAAAGGACACAAAACATTGTATGTTTCGGGTGAAGAAAGTGAGCAGCAGATTAAAATGAGGGCAGAACGAATAGGAAATAAAAATCCTGATTGCTACATACTTACTGAAACTTCCACTCAAAATATTTTTCATCACATTAAGGAGCTAAATCCTGATGTACTGATTATTGATTCTATACAAACACTAACTACCGCTACTATAGATTCATCTCCAGGAAGTATCTCGCAAGTAAGAGAATGTACTGCTGAATTGATGAAGTACGCTAAAGAAACCAATACTCCTGTTTTTTTAATTGGACATATTACCAAAGATGGAAATATTGCTGGTCCAAAAATATTGGAACACATGGTAGATGTTGTTTTACAATTTGAAGGCGACAGAAACCATATTTACCGCTTATTACGAGCGGCTAAAAATCGTTTTGGCTCAACCAACGAATTAGGTATTTACGAAATGCATGGCGAAGGACTAAAAGAAGTGAGCAATCCTTCTGATATTTTAATCAGCAATAAAGACGAAACACTAAGTGGTTCAGCAATAGCTGCGACTATGGAAGGAAATAGACCGTTATTAATAGAAATACAATCGTTAGTAAGTACTGCCGCTTACGGCACACCTCAACGTTCTTCCACAGGTTTTGATTTAAGAAGATTAAACATGTTGTTGGCTGTTTTAGAAAAAAGATGTGGGTTTAGATTGGCACAAAAAGATGTGTTTTTAAATATTGCTGGAGGGATAAAAGTTGATGACCCTGCTATAGATTTAGCGGTAATTAGTGCCATCTTATCAAGTAGTGAAGATATTGCTGTACCTCCTACTGCTTGTTTTGCATCAGAGGTTGGTTTGTCGGGCGAATTAAGACCAGTAAGCAGAATTGACCAACGTGTGATGGAGGCAGAAAAACTAGGATTTGATAAAATATTTATCTCAAAACACAACAAAAAAGGAATGGCAAAATTGGACCATAAAATAGAAGTTATTTTTGTAGGAAAAGTAGAAGAAGTTTTTCAAAATTTATTTGGTTAAAACATTTACCCCAGGGCAAACGCATCTAAATTATCATAACCTTCCGTAAATATTCATTATCCCA
>CAXBPN010000086.1:0-9510 GCA_963977515.1 uncultured Flavobacteriales bacterium | reverse complement strand
CTGATTTGTTGCTTTTTGCCCTTGCAACGGTCTTACATAGTTTTTTTTAAAAAAAAACTAATACAACTTAAGTTGTTTATAATTTTCACGCTTTAGCGTGATATAACTATTCTATTGCTATCTAATACTTTTGAAATGATAAACTATGTGCCTATGTGGTTAAAATAAGATAGTATTCTACAATTTATTAAGCATCTAACAAACCTCTACCTATCTTCTTCATCTTACCGCTTTCTTTAAAATCGGCAACCAGTTTATCTAATACCCCATTAATAAATATTTTACTTTTTGGAGTACTAAACCATTTCGATAGTTCGATGTATTCGTTTAAGGTTACTTTAACTGGAACTGAGTTAAAATGAATAAATTCTGTTAATGCCATTTTCATTAACAAAATATCAATCATGGCGATACGCTCTACATCCCAGTTTTTGGTCTTGTCAGCTATAATTTTTGAGTTTTCTTTATCGTCTTCAATGGTTTTCTTAAATAACTTCTTAACCATTTTCACATCCTCATCTTTGTCTGTATATAAATTCAACAAAGGTGTAAACTCGTCAGATTTTGGAGTAAAACGTTTTACCGATTTAAGCACCATACTTAATATAAAATCAATCTCATCAAACCCCCAAAAAATACTTTTATCTTGTATTTCAGAAAGCATTAATTCAAAATCAGGAATAATCTTTTTATATAATGTAACAGTAAATTTTTGATCTTGCTCAAAAGAAGTTTCACGAGTACTCATATATTCAACGTAAGCATCGTGCTTACGTAAATAATTCATAAACTTAGTAATCAAATCTTGATCTGGCGACCAAGATATTTTCCTTTCGTTTAATTTTTGACTTAAATGTTTGTTGGTGGTTATTAATCGAAAAACTCTGTTTTCAACTAATTTTTGATTCGGATCTAAATCTTCTTCAGAAGGCAGTCGTTTCGTCTTTGATTCTTCCATTCTTAACTCAGCACGATGAACAATTTCACCTGGAAGTGCTAAAAAGAATAAGTATAAATCATACATACGCTCTAAACTCAAAAACAATTCGCTTTCAGCTTTAACTACATTTTTATCATCCGATTGAAAATAGGCATACAATGCCTGAAATGTTTTTACTCTTAAATAACGTCTGCTAATCATTTCGTTTACTATGTATTTTTAAAGAACGTGTTTTTTTACCGCTGTAAATATAATCTTTTAAATTGCTTAACTAGTTATAAAAACTAGTAAGACAATTTTACTTTTCCTAATGCTTCTATTCTTTCTTCTGCCATTTTATTTGCTATGGCATAAGTAGGAATATTTTCTTGTATTGAACGGGTTAAAATAGATGCCGTTGTGTTGTAAATTTCTTCGGCTTTAGCCATTGCCCATTCTGGAGTTAAGTTAGCAACCTCTGCATAACAATTAATTACACCACCTGCATTTAACATAAAGTCTGGTGTGTAGATTATTCCTTTTTCCATTACAATTTTACCGTGAACATCTTCTTGTTGTAATTGATTATTCGCAGCTCCTGCTATAATTGAACATTTTAAACGACTCAATGTATCATCATTAATAGTTGCTCCAAGTGCACATGGAGCATAAATGTCCATATCCAAATCATAAATTGCATCTAAACCAATAACTTCTGCTTTATAAGTATTTGAAACTCTCTTTAAGGTATCTTCGTGGATATCTGTAATAAATACTTTAGCACCTTCATCGGTTAAGTGTTTTACCAAATACTCACCAACATGACCAACTCCTTGAACAGCTATTCTTTTACCAGCCAACGAGTCAGAACCAAACTGTTGTTTTGCAGCAGCTTTCATTCCTACATAAACACCATAAGCAGTTACTGGTGAAGGATCTCCACTTTTACCTGGTAAACCAGCAACATGATTTGTTTCCATGTTTACCCAAGTCATATCTTGAGGAGAAATTCCTACATCTTCAGCAGTAATATATTTTCCACTTAATGAGTTTACAAATTTTCCAAATCTTCTAAATAAAGCTTCGTTTTTATCTGTTCTCGAGTTACCAATAATAACTGCTTTACCACCACCTAAGTTTAAACCTGAAATAGCATTTTTATATGTCATTCCTCTAGACAATCTTAACACATCAGTTAAAGCATCCGCACCTGTTGCATATTGCCACATTCTTGTTCCACCTAAAGCAGGTCCACAAACCGTATTATGCACTGCAATAATTGCTTTTAAGCCTGTGGCTTTATCTTGACAAAAAACAACTTGTTCATGATCGTATTTTGACATATCATCTAGCACAGTATTGACTGGTGCAACTGATTTTTGTTGTTCTAAAATATCTGCCATTATATTTAGTTTTTAATTCATTGTATGTTTTAAACCGTTAAAGATAATTACTTTTGTGACCGTATTTATACTTTAATAATCCTTTTATCTGAGGCTGCAAAGTTAATGTTTATTAGTTAATTGATACAGTTATTCGACCAAAAAGTAAATTGCACAATCCATTAGGGTAAATGAAGGCATTAAAACATTTAAACAAGTATCTTTTCAAGTATAAGTATCGACTTTTACTTGGAATTGTATTTGTTATTATTTCAAATATTTTCGCTTTATATCCAGCTCAAATAATTAGAGAAACTTTTAACTTAGTTGAATCAAAATTATCAGGCACAAAAATAGAAAGCACAAGCTATTTAGGCGACTTGTTCCAAAATCTAAGTTTCGGAAAAGCAATTCTTGCTTTTGGAGGGATTGTTTTTGCATTGGCTATCGCAAAAGGAATTTTCACCTTTTTTATGCGTCAAACTATTATCATCATGTCTCGTCTAATTGAGTTTGATTTAAAAAATGAAATATTTCAGCATTTCCAACATTTAGACACTTCTTTTTATAAAGAAAATAACACTGGTGATATTATGAATAGAATTAGTGAAGATGTTAGCAAAGTTAGAATGTATGTTGGACCAGGGATTATGTACACCGTTAACTTAATTTGTCTTTTTAGCATGGTTATACCAGTTATGTTTTCAATTAATGTAAAACTAACTTTATACTCACTAACTCCACTTCCAATACTTTCCATCATAATTTATTTTGTAAGTAATAGAATTAATAAACAAAGCGAAAGAGTTCAAGCCAAATTATCAGATATTACAACCCTTTCACAGGAAACCTATTCAGGTATTCGGATGTTAAAATCTTATGTTAAGGAAAATTACTTTGTTTCTAAGTTGTTTAAAGAAAATGAACAATACAGAACTAACTCCATGAATTTGGTTCGTACCAATGCTGTATTTTTCCCTGTAATGATGTTGTTAATTGGATTAAGTACTATTTTTACCATTTATATTGGAGGAATAGAATACATCGCAGGAAACATCACTATCGGGAATATTTTAGAGTTTGTATTTTATATCAATATGCTTACTTGGCCTGTAACAGCAATTGGTTGGGTAACTTCAATTATTCAGCGAGCAGCAGCATCTCAAACAAGAATTAATGAATTTTTATCAACTCCAAGTAAAATTAAAAACCCTACAACTAATCAATTTGATTTAAAGGGTAACATTAAATTTAAAGATGTATCCTTTACCTATCCTGAATCAGGAATAACAGCTATAAAAGATATTTCTTTCGAAATTAAGGAAGGAGAAACCTTTGCCATTGTTGGTAAAACAGGTTCTGGAAAATCGACCATTATTAATTTAATTTTAAGAAATTACGATGTAACTACTGGTCAAGTTTTAATCGATGATCATAACATTGATATTATTAACCTAAACCAACTGAGAGAAAATATAGGTTTTGTCCCCCAAGAAGTTTTTTTATTTTCTGATACAATTGAAAACAACATTGCTTTCGGATATAAAAACGGTTTGCCAGATGAAAAAGTTATACACGAAGCAGCTAAAAATGCAGCCATTTATGATAGCATAATAGAATTTCCAAACCAGTTTAAGACCAAACTTGGAGAAAGGGGTATTACACTTTCTGGTGGACAAAAACAGAGAGTTTCTATTGCTAGAGCAATCATAAAAGCTCCTAAAATATTAATTTTTGATGATTGCCTTTCGGCTGTAGATACAGAAACTGAAGATATTATTCTAAACAACTTAGAAAGAGTAATGAAAAACAAAACTTCATTAATTGTTAGTCATAGAGTATCTTCAGTTAAAAATGCTGACAAAATTTTAGTAATTGATAATGGTAAAATAATTGAAGAAGGAACTCATCAATCGTTAATTGAAAAAGAAAAAGTATATTATAAAATGTACCAACAACAATTGCTAGAAGTAGATGAAGAAAAAGTAAAATAATTATTCTACAAATTATTTGATAACTAATATTTAATGTATAAATTTGCAGCCCTTTTCGAGGGAAAAAATTAATAATTAAGAAGCATGGACGCGATTAAAATAGTAGAACAAGACTTATCTCCAGTAAACGAATTTCCAAAGTTTGGAGCTGGTGATACAATTATAGTATCTTATAAAATTAAAGAAGGAAGTAAAGAAAGAATCCAACAATTTCAAGGTGTAGTTATTCAAAGAAGAAATTCTGGAGCTAACGAAACTTTTACAATTAGAAAAATGTCTGGAAATATTGGAGTAGAAAGAATTATTCCAATTGCTTCTCCATTTATTGATAAGATTGAAGTTGTGAAACATGGTAGCGTAAGAAGAGCTAGAATTTATTATCTTAGAGAAAGAACTGGTAAATCTGCTAGAATTAAAGAAAGAAAAAGAATTGCTAAAAAGTAATTTTTTAACATCATATAAAAAGAAAGCCCCGATAAATATCGGGGCTTTCTTTATTTAATACCGATTGTATATTCTGAGATTCATTCATCCGACCACTACAAGTGGTCGGATGAATATTATACCTTGCTATTTCTTTAAAGCATCTTTTTCCGCTTTCATCCTTCTTAAATCAGCTCTTACACTTTTGCTATACATTTTATCATGCACATATTCATCAGCATCAGCATCATAATTAATTACTGCCGTAGGAAAATCAAGGTTAGAAACATCAACTCCTTCAAATTCCTTTGATTTTATTAAATCAACCACAAATTCAAAATAATACTTGTCAGCTAAATCACCAGCATTTTTTGTTGACAAATAAACACGCTCTTGCACGCAACCGGTTTTATTTATCTCAATCATGTATTCGCTATTGCTGAACAATATAAACCGAAACTTCCCATTTTTCTTGGTGCTCAATTTATCAACTATTAAATTATCTTGGTACAATTTAACAATTGCTCCTTCAACCTTTTTATCATCCTCTAAAATGTAGCCACTTGTATCTAAAACACTTGGATTAACTGACATCATATTTGAAAATGCTGACAATAAAATTAATGCCGTAAAGAATAAACTCGTTCTTACAATTTGTTTCATCTAAAAATATTTTGAACTAAAAGTACAAATAAATCAATATATGACTAGTATATTTTTTAAATAAGCTGTATTAAATTGAATGAAATACCTATCAAATAAATATCTTTAACAAAATTTTGTACATTGCTAAATTGTAGAAAATTCTACCTATGAAAAAACTAACATTTGTAATTATTATATCTTTTGCATTAACATCTTGTGCACAAATGTTTAACGCAGCCGTTTTACCCAACCAATGTAAAAAGTGTGAATTAATAAACATGCAAACCAACGAAATTTTATTTGAGAACGAAGGTTGCGGTAGTGAAAACACAAAATTAGAAGATGAAGCTCAAATAAAAGCCTATGAAATGAGTAGAACTGGTTATGACCTATGTAACCTTGAAGTTAGATGTGAATCATGGAAAAGGGAGTCTGAAAATGAAAAATAAAATTATTAGGCATATCTCTTTTGTTTTTCTGTGTTTTTTCCTTTTTACATTTAATACACTATCTGCTCAAAATTTTGAAGAACAAATTAAACAAGCCAACGAAATTTACCTTTCTAATCCTGATTCTTCATTTCAGTTGTGTAAATCAATTGAAAACGAGCTAAAAAAAACAACTAACAACGAATTACTTTTAGCAAAGACTAACCTCTGCAAAACACGCTATTTAACACTTAAAGCAAAATTTGAAGAGGCAAGTGAAATCTTAAATTCAATTATTCCAGTTTTTGAATCTAAAAATGAACTTTCACTTATTGCGAAATGCTATTCAATGAAAAGTATTATTGCTAATAAAATTCGAGAAATTACTAATGCTATAGAGTATAATCAAAAAGCATTCAATTTTTACAAAAAAGCAGAAAACCTAGAAGGTCAAATAGCAACGCTAACAAATAGATCCTTCATCTTTATAAATTTTGAACTTTTTGACTCTGCTTATTCAACCTTAAATAAATTGTTTTTTTATGAAACAAAAATGACAAATAAAGACCGATATTTTTTCTATCAAAACTTTGGAAATTATTATACTGAAACAGGTGACTTTGACAATGCCATTCCTAATTTTAAAAAAGCAATAACCTTTGCAGAAAAAGAAAACTTAACTGACAGCCGAGTAACAGCACTAACCCTAATATCAATACCTTATCGAAAGAAAAAAGAATATGATATTGCTCTTGAATACATTACTGAAAGTATTGATTTAGCTCAACAAAATAATTTTATCTACGAACTTAATGAAGCTTATGATGAGCTGATACTCATTTACGAATCCAAAAACGACTTTAAAAAAGCATATTTAACTAAACTTGTTAATGATTCGATAAGCAATGAAATTTATAATGTCGAAAAAATAAACCGTATCAATCAGTTTGAAAACCAACTAAAACTCGCTGAAAAAGAAAAAGTAATTACTCAACAACAATTAACATTAAAAGAAGAGCAGCTGCATCACAGTAAAGCGAAATCAAAAATTACTACATTATTATTTGTAGTTATACTTTGTTTACTTCTTATTGTTTTTATCACTATTATATTTTACAGAGCTAAAAAATTAAATCAAAAAATTAATGCTCAAAAAGAAGAAATTGAACTTCAAAAAGTTATTGTTGAAGTAAAAAATAAAGAAATAACCAGTAGTATTTCTTATGCGAAAAGGATTCAAAATGCCATCTTACCTCCTATTAGTCTTATCAACGATTTATTAGCAAATAGTTTTATTCTTTACCTCCCAAAAGATATTGTTGCTGGTGATTTTTATTGGATGCAAAAAAATGGCGATACTATTTTATTTGCTGTTGCCGACTGTACTGGACATGGAGTTCCTGGAGCAATGGTGAGTGTTGTGTGTGATAATGCTTTAAACAGAGCAACCAGAGAATTAAATTTAAAACAACCTTCAAAAATACTCGATGCTGTTTCAGAAATTGTAATAGAAACATTTGCAAAAAGTGAGACCGACGTTAAAGATGGAATGGATATCGCTCTCTGTAGTTTAAGGTTCAACGCTCAAGATTCAACATTGAAAGAAAACAAAGAAACTTTAAACTCTGAACACAAAACAGCAGCTTTGCTGGAATATGCTGGGGCAAACAATTCTCTATACTTAATTCGTGACGGAGAATTAATAGAAACAAAAGCCGACAAGCAACCTATTGGAAAATCATTAAAAAAACATCCTTTTACAAATCATACTATTGAGATTCAAAAAAATGATGCTATTTACCTATTCTCTGATGGGTATGCTGATCAATTTGGTGGATCAAAAGGAAAGAAATTTATGCATAAAGCTTTCAAACAAATGTTAATTACTTACAGTTCTTTACCTATAAAAGAACAAGAAGATGCTATTAAATCTACATTCTTTAAATGGAAAGAAAGCCATGAGCAAGTTGATGATATTTGTATTTTAGGAGTGAAATTTTAAAAAGCTTAAAAATGGAAATTAACGACCAAGAACTTACTTTTAATATTCCTCATGATATGCATGAAGAAGATTGGAGAGATTTAATTGAGCTTTTTAAAATTTTACCAAACTGGCAAGGAATGGAACCCGACGGTAGTAATTATTGGTTTGGAAAAGAAAATGACACTATTTACATTAAAACTCACATTACCTATTCTGGGTTAGTTATTGAAGGAAATATGCCCGACCCTATATGGGCTAGATGGATTTTAGAATTTATTGAAAAAGCAAGCGAAGCATTAGGTTTTGAGGTAGAAAGTGTTTATCACAAATAAATTATTACTTTAGTATTCTATGACCGCTAGAATAGTACAATACTTTTTAATTAAATTTTTTGTTTTATTATTCTTATTCATTCCCCATCAAATTTCTTATGCTAACGAAAAAATAAACTTATTAGAGCAAGAAAATTTAGTTGAAGATTCTTCAAAAGTTAACCTATACATTGAAATAGCACAAAATTATATTGATACCAACTTTATAATGGCATTAAAATATGCTAAAAAGGCTAATAATCTTGCCTTTAAAATAAACTTCCCTACTGGATACATAACAAGTCTTAGGCTTCTTTCTGATGCTAATGATTATTTAGGTAGGTATTCTATAGCACAAGAGATAAACTTTAAAATGTTAGATTATTATAAAGATAAAAATGATGAAGAATCAATACAATCTACTAACATAAACATTGGGATAATTAATTACTACCAAGGAAATTATAACCAATCTATTGAATACACTTTTAAAGCATTAAACTATTACCAAAATATTAATGATTTAACAGGAATATCTATCTGTTATAACAATTTAGCAAATGTGTATTCAGATCAATTGAATTATCAAAAGGCTTTAAAATATTACTTTAAAGCACTTGCTTTAGATGAAAAAACAAATAATACTGATGGTATTACCTTAATTAAAGGAAATATTGGAGAGGTTTATATTGAACTTCAAGAATATGAAAAAGCTAAACAATACCTTAATGAAGCATTGATAATAGCTAAAGAAAATGAGGATCAATGGCAACAAGCAAATCTTTTATCAGCAATAGGAGATTTATTAATCAGAACTAATAAAGATGATGAAGGTTTATCTGCTTTATTTAAAGCTTTAACAACCAATCAAAAAATTGGGGCTGTTGCAGAGCAATCTGAAATCTATCAGTTAATCTATAAAGTTTATGAAAAAAGAAAACAATATGACAAAGCATTTCAGTATCTAGATTTATTTACTACTGTTAACGATAGTGTTTACAATAAGGAAACTGTAGATAAAATTGCTGAGATGAATGCCATTTACGAAATTGAAGAAAAAGAAGAACAGTTAAAAACCCAAGAATCTTTAGCAGAATACCAGAAAAATCAAAAAATAGCATTAATCTTTAGCCTAGTTTTATTATTAGGTATAGTGTTTATTTCTATTCGTGGAAACCTTTCAAAAAAGAAAATAAATGAAACTTTGGCTTTACAAAAAATTTTAATTGAAACTAAGAATAGGGATATTACTGACAGCATTCAATATGCTAAACAAATTCAATCTGCCATATTACCTTCAGATGATGTCATAAAAAACTTGTTTCCAGATAACTTTGTATTGTATAAACCAAAAGATATTGTTGCTGGTGATTTTTATTGGATGGTGGAATTACCCAATCAAATTTTATTTGCTGTAGCTGATT